>JALZEL010000122.1 GCA_030862075.1 Actinomycetota bacterium
AAAGCCGATATCACTGCTTCTCAGCTCTCCTTACTTTGTGGGACATTATTACAGCGGTACATTTACCCTTAGACCAGAGGCAGTTTCCGAGAATAGGCCTTCGGAATCGAGGGTGCCGTCTACCCTAACCTCCCGCTAATCTCAGCGCCTGCGGATTATACGCCAGAGGCGTAGTAACGCCCGAAAAAGAACCAATCTAATCAGCCATCTGATCAACACCCCCACGCGCACACCTCCTCGTAAATAGCTATTAACACATACGACAACAGAAGACATGAGTTGCGCGGCACCCCTTACACGGACAAAATCTAGGTTTCCGAGAATACATTTTGTCGGCGATTGGATTCTTAAGCTTTGCACAGAGAAGAGGCGAGCGGTAGCTTTCCCCTCCGGCTTGCTCTTTATTGAGGCGATCAAGCGTGTTGCGACGAAGTATCAAGTTCGGATCTTCTAGTCTTCCGGTTCGCCCTCGCTACCGGTTGGGTTCAACAACCCTTCGGGAACATCAGTAAGGGGGTCCGAGCACCATCCTTCCTGATAATCTCTCCGCAGCACCCGTGCGCCGAGCAGCCTGTACAAGGCAGTGGTGTGTTGCGCGATTCGTGTCTGGTAGTAGGCTTTAAACTGAATTTGGTCGTCTACTATTCTCCAAAACTGTTGAGAGAAATCGAGCGTTCTGGGATTGGAACCTACATGGACGTGTCATTACTTTTAAGCCCTCGCCAACTCGCTCTCTAGAGGCAACCGGTGACATTGACCCAACTTATCTGTTGCGGCAAAAGGATGGTGAGGCACGCCTTTCCTATTTGTACACTTGTTCTTATAGACCGCGCCAACGAGTGTCGGGCGTCGGATCAGGTGCTGTCGCTTGTCGAGCGCAGGCGACGAGCGTTGGTGAAAAAATTGCCTATCAAGGTGGTGATCGGATGAAGACTTACGTTGCGCTTTTTAGGGGGTTGAATGTCGGCGGAAACAGTATTCTGCCGATGAAGGAACTCGTGGCCCAACTTCAGGACATAGGCTTACGCAACGTTAGAACTTACATTCAAAGCGGTAATGCGGTTTTCCAGAGCGAGGAGGAGGCCTCGCTGCTTTCGAACAAGATCAGGGCCGCGATCAAGAATAGCCGCGGTTTCGAGCCCCGAGTACTCCTGCTGGAGCCAGAGGAAATAGAAAAGGCGGTCGAATCGAATCCTTTTCCCGAAGCGGAATCGGAACCTAAGACCCTGCACGCATACTTTTTGGCTTCGACGCCGAAGAACCCAGATCTCGACGCCCTCAAAAGCATTAAGAGCGAGCGCGAACGATTCGTTCTCAAGGACGGCATTTTTTATCTGCATGCCCCTGACGGCATAGGGCGGTCCAAGCTCGCTGCGAATGCCGAGAAGTTGCTCGGCGTTTCGGCGACCGATCGGAATTGGCGGACCGTCCGCAAGCTCATGGAAATGGCGAAGCAACGCGGCTAAAGGCACTTGGTCTTCCGAATAAGCTATTCCGCACCCACAGGGGGACAGTACCAACTTCACTGCAAGCCGCTGTCAGAAGACCTACGTAGAAAACGCTAAGTAACTATCTCAAATCAGCCGCCTGCTGGCTCATCGGTGGCCTTACATGGGTGATCGATCTCCCGGCCCTAATATATGAGCGTGAGCGCACGCTAGCCTCGGGCTCGGCCTTCTGCCAACTTGCCCGCGCTTTTATGCTCGCAAGTTCCAGAACGGCTCGGTCAGTCCGATGCTCGCCAGCATCGCTTCCGACTCCTCAAGTGTCTTCCTGCGCCAGTCGGGGCTCAGCTTGCCGGAGTACCAAGCCTGGGCGAGTTGCCAGCACCGCTCCGGGGACATGGTGCCACCCCTCGGCAGCTCACGGAAGGTGCACCAGCGGTCGATGTGATCTTCCGACCGGAAGATGAGCATCGTCGATCAGGCGAACCCGATGTTCTCCCACCACCGGGCTGCCGGAACGCCGAAGTGGACGATGCCCTCGCTGCGAACCAATTCACCGTCCTTGACCTCGAGGACGATCTCTTGTTCGCAGCCGTCGCTGCAGCGGGCGGTGACTGTCGCGTCCGCCTTTAAGGCGGCGGGGATCCCAAGGGCGTCCCAGATGCAGATGCCCCAGTAGGTTCGTCCGAAGGTACTCACCCGGAAGTTCGAGGGGACGGCGCAGAACGGGTTCGCCGCCCAGATGTTCGTCGTGTTGGGGGCCAGGATCAAGACGCGCCCGGCCGCGAGGCGCCGCAACGATTCCTCGATCTCAGGCTGCGGACGATCGAGCGCCGCTGCGATTTCAGCGGGGCTTGGCACCACCGCCGTATCGGCGGCTTGGCGGAAGACGTAGAGACGCACGTCTTGGTCCAGCGTATCGGCACCCAAGCCCGTCTGATCTGTCATCCTTCACCTTCGCTTCGCCCGTCCACGCCCACTGCCACCACTGTGCTCTACTCTCGGGCTGCTGTCAAACCGTACGGGATCTGCCACCGCCGATCTCCTGACACAGACGTCGGTACCAGAGCAGTATGCAGGCTACCTTGACCAGCCCCAAGTAGTTTGCGGCCTTCTTCTCGTAGCGCACCAAGATTGCCCGGCACTTCGAGAGCCAGCCCAGCGTTCGCTCCACGACCCAACGCCTCGCCGGGTACCGTTTCTCGCCCGCCTCGTCGAGCTTCTCCTGGCCGATGCGTCGGATGTGGGGCACGTAGCTTCGCCCTTCCACGACCTCCCTGCTCGGCCGGTTGTCATAGCCTTTGTCCAAGCAGAGATGCTGAGGCGTCTCCTCGGTAGACTTTGGCCGCTCGAGCACCACGGCGTCGAGAGTCGCGGCAAGGAGCTTGTCGTCGCGCACGTGGGCCCCGGCGATGATTACCGAAAGCGGACCGCCGTCGGCCTCGACCAGAGGGGAGCGTTTCACCCCATTCTTGCCCCGGTCGGTAGGATTGGGGCCGACGAGGTCCCCCCAAAACACGCCTTGCCCATCGCCCCGTCGGCCGCCTGCCACTCCCAGTTCACCCCGCCAAGCTCCTCGCATTCCTCGATCAGCGTTGCCCAGATTTGGTCGAGCACCCCAAGCTCGACCCACCGCTGGAAGGCCCGATGCACGGTTGAGTCATCGGGGAACTCCTCGGGCATCCGGTTCCACTGGCAACCCGTCCTGAGCCGGAAGACGACGGCGTCCAGGACGGCGCGTTGGTTCACGCGCGGCCGTCCGGTACTTCTGGGCGGGTCGTGCTCTTGGAGGATCGGCTCGATCATCTCCCACAGCTCGTCCGGCACGCGCCAGATGGTGGGTATGGGCTTCTCTTTGAGCGTGCGTTCGGCCATCCACGCCTCCTCATTAAGGGAATCGCCGATGATCATACTCGACCAAAGGAATTTTGAGATAGTTAGTAAATGAACCTGCACGCCTACTATCATGGGGCTGCCCTATTGCCACTAAAACGGTAACTTGGTGCTCTAACGTATCGCCACCCGCTCGAAGCGCACCTCTCGCGTGCCCTCGGTCAGCAGGGCGCGGAAGAGTATCTCGAAGGTCTGTGGACGGTAGGCGTGTGTATTCTCGGGCTCAGACCACGGCCTGGGCCCTTCCCGCCAGGTGATAACCCATAGCTTGCTTCTCGCTCGTAGCCTCGGCGTGCACGTCCACGAGGATCAAATCCGTCCCGAAAGCCTCGAGCGCAGCCACCGCTTCGTCGCCGGCCTCGAAGGGGGAGCGCGAGATCTCCCGCATGAAAACTCTTCCCTGGACATTGGCGACACCCACTCGCACGCCACCCACCTCGAACGTGCCCCAGCCGCGTCCGGGCAGGTCTCCTCCCAGGTTCGCGGGTCTTATTACCCGCGGCTCCCGGTCCACGTACTCCTTTTCCGCGTCGAATGCGTGGTTGCCCAGGGTCAAAAAGTCCACCACTGATAGCAAGGCCGAGCCGCTCTTCGCCGTTACTCCCCGCCCCCCTGGGGCCGAGTTCTCCCCGTTGGCGACGACGACGTCCAGCTCGAGCTCGCGTCTCAAGGTGGGGACGAGCGCCCGAACCGCCGCACAACCCGCTTCACCCACCACGTCCCCTATGAAAAGCAGGCGAAACGCCAAGTATCGCTACTCCTCTCACAGTAGCCTTCCGATGCTTCGGAGTCGGTGCCACGGTATCTTCGACCCGCTCTATCCCCGGCGCGTCTTTCGAAGCGGCTCTACCCCCCAATCAAGCCACACAAACGCGGCAAGTAGCAAAGCCCTGATATGGACCACCTTAAGGGAGGTGTCCCCTACTGGCGCCGGGCGAGGTACACGCCGAAGAGGATGACTGTCCCGCCCAGGATCTTGTCGAGGCCGAGGTTCTCCTCCAAGAAGAAAATGCCCGCGGCGACGCCGGTCAGGGTGATGAGGTACTGGTAGACCAGTACCCTGTTCGCCCCCACCCGGCTTATGCCCCTCTGCCAGCCGGCGAAGGCGAAGGCGGTGGCGAAGACAGCCGAGTAGGCGATAGCCGCCCACGCCCCTCCTCCCGCGCCAGGGTTCAGCTCCACGAGGTACGGGGACGACAGGAGTAAGACCACCGGTGCGCCGAAGAGCGTCGGGTAGGTCGCCACCGCGAGCGGCGAGTGACGCCCGAGCACGCGCATAGAAAACACGGTATACGCCCCCACGCACACAGCGGCCAGGAGGATCAGGAGATCGCCCGCCAGGCTGTCGTCCCCGCTTCCGAAACTCCCCCACACGACGAGGCCGACCCCTGAGATCGAGAGGCCCACCCCTACGATCCCCTTCCAAGTGGGCCGCTCCAGACCGAGCGCGGAGCCGAGGAGCATGCCCCACACGGGGGCGGTGGCGAAGACGAGGCCGGTGCTGGCGGCGCTCGTCATGCTCACGCCGAAGGTGAATGCTGTCTGGGCTGCGCCCACGCCGAAGCAGCCCAACCCCAGCATAGGGAGTATATCTCCACGCTTCAGCCTGCTCTGAGGCTCGATGAGGCGGAGTACAAAGAAGAGTAGTAGCCCTCCCACGGAGAAGCGAAACGCCACGACCAGGAGCGGGTGGAAGAACTCGGCGGCGTACTTCGTCGCCGCGTAATTGGCCCCCCAGAAGACGGCGGCCAGAATGAGGGAGATCTCCGTGAGCGCAGCCGCCTTGCCCTTCTCCTCGGTCACGACACGAGATTCTAAGCCCGCAGCACGACGGGTGCACCCGACATGCTCGCTCTTGGGTTGGAGAACGAAAAAAGTCGCCGTTAGGCGCCCTACATCTCCGAGGCTAGAAAAGAAAAATGCCGACGAGCGGACTCGAACCGCTGACCTGCTCATTACGAGCGATAAAAGGGGTGTTGCTGGGACTTGCACGAGCTTGCAAATCCGGCATATCTAAGCCGGTTTCTTTTCTATGCCCTGCCCCGTGTTGCGCCGTATTGCGCTCCCAGTGGTGCCAGAGCGGTATCAAAAGCACGTGCAGAGCAATGAAAGCCTCCTCAGAGATTTCTTGAAGGCAGTGCAGACGTCCTGCATCGTAATGAGTGACTCTCTACAGCTTGACAGCTGTACCGGAAGCGCTGACCATCAACATGCCTCCACCCTGACCCATCTGGATGGACTCGTAGTCTACGTCCACGCCTATAACCGCGTCAGCGCCCAGCTGCTCGGCTTCGGCGACCATCTCCTCAAGGGCGGTCTCCCGCGCCTGCCTCAATGACCTCTCGTAACCGGCCGCCCTACCGCCCACTATGTCCCTAAGGCCCGCGAAGACGTCTCTAAAGACGTTGGCCCCCAAGACCGCCTCGCCGGTGACGACCCCGACGTACTCGGTGGCTGTCCTGCCGTCTATGGCGGTGGTAGTAGTCACTATCATGGATAGCCTCTTCCTCTTGTGCCTGGTAACTTGCTGTGCTTTGCTACCTTGTATCTACCCTGGAGTATCTGCTTCCACGCGCGTTATTATCTCCTCCTCGGGTGTGCCCTTAACCGACTCAACTCCGCTAACCACGTACGCTTTTCCACGGCGAGCCGAAGATGCCGTGGATTGAAGGACAGAGAGCGTGAGGCGCGGCCACGTCACCGCTCTTGCGCTCGGAGAAAGGCCTCGCGGCCGCGCTTGAAAAGCTCCTTGGAACTCACGGCCTCAGCCCCCAAGGCTAGCGCCTTTTCCCGCGTCTCGGGCCTTAGATCGTAGTGTGGCAGCCGCCCATGCTCCTGAAACCGCTCTCGACAGAGCCCCAGGCGGCAGGCGAAGTTGTGCAGTTCTTGCAAGGAGGAGTCGGTAACCATATGGCACCAGTACCCTGAGGGGTACTTCCTTAGCAGATCGACCAGGATCACGGCCGCGTCATCCGCCCGGCCGCCTTCGCTAGGGGCAACGGCGAGCGAGAACACTGAACGTGATACACAATCCTCTCTCCTCCCTTCCAACCCTGCCAAAACAATGAGCGTGATTGTAAACGAGTCGAATCTCGTGCAAAAGGTATCAGCCAGACACCGTAAGTATTACGCTGAAAGCCTCGTCGTTTTGGTTGAGAAACACAGGCCACGAGAGGAG
>JALZEL010000147.1 GCA_030862075.1 Actinomycetota bacterium
AATACACTTTGCGGGATGTTCAGTCCGGCGTTGTTGACCAGGAGATCCAGGCGCCCGAACTCGGAGGCAACCCGCTCGATACCTCTCTGTACAGAAGACACGTCGATGACATCCATAACGACCGGTACGGAACCTAGCTGCTCTGCTACCTGCGCAGCGGACTCTGGGTCGCGACTCGTGCCGACCACGGTTGCACCGGCCTCCCTCAGAGCATCGGCGATCCCGGCGCCCAGCCCCCGGCTCGCGCCGGTTATTAGGGCAACCTTACCCTCAAGTCGGAACGACAGGCTCATTGGACTCCTTCCTCGCCGATCGAGACCCTATAATCGACCATAGCCTCGGCAATGTCGCCTCCCTATCGAGCAGTTGCCCACCTTCCCCGATGGTCGACGGCCGGATACTCGCCCTTCTGTTCGTCACCGAAACCGGCCTCGCCTACGCATCGTAGGCTTCGCCACCCCCTGGTCAGAGAGTCGGGAGCACCTTGCCCGGGTTGAGTAGGCCAAGGGGGTCGAAGATATTCTTGACCTGACGCATAAGCGAGAGGGCTTCCCCGTGCTCGTCCTCCTGGTACTTAATCTTCCTCAAGCCTACCCCGTGCTCTCCGGTGCACGTGCCGCCGCACTCCAAGGCCTTTGCTACCATGGCTCCCAGCACCGCGTCAAGCCGTTCCCAAGCGTCCTCGTCATGGGGATGGACATGGAACAGGACGTGGCAATTACCGTCGCCCGCGTGACCCAGGATCGGGGCCTCGAATAATTGCTCTTCGATGAGTCGCCTGGTGTCGACGATCGTTTCGCGAAGTTGGCCGATAGGCACGCAAATGTCGGTGGCGATCATGAGATCCTCGGGATACCATTCTTCGGCGGCGTACCAGGCGTGGTTTCGCGCTTCCCATAGCTCCTCCTGCTCCTTTTCGGTGCGCGCCGCGGTGATCTCCTGGGCATCAGCCTCCTTGAGCAATTGCTCGGCCGCATTCACATCCTCGGCGACCCCGGCCCCGCTGCTACTCTGGAGCTCAATCCACAGGGTTGGTCGCTCGGCGTGGTCGGCACCCTCGTAGGCGTTAACGGCTCGGATCATGACCTCATCCACCAACTCCACCCTTGAGAGGCCCAAGCCCGACCGAGCGAGCCCCACCGCTGCCTCGACCGCCGTCCCGATCTCCTCGAACGCAGCCCTAACGCTCTCGCGATGGGCAGGGAGCGGTCGCGCCTTCACAGTGAGCTCGGTAACTACCCCCAAGGTTCCCTCTGAGCCTATGAGCAGGTCCTTGAGGTCATAACCGCTCGAGGACTTGCGGGCCTTGCCGCCGACTCGTATCGTCCTGCCGTCCGAGAGGACGACCTCCATCCCCAGGACCTGCTCACGCATGTCTCCGTAGCGCAAAGCATTCGAGCCGCTAGCATTGGTGCCGGCCATCCCACCCAAAGACGCGTTTGCCCCGAGGTCCACCGAAAAGAACAGCCCGCGCGAGCGCAACTCTTTGTTAAGCTCCTCACGCGTCACGCCGGGCTCGGCAGTGAAGCAAAGGCTCTCCGGCTCGACGGAGAGGATCCTGTTCATCCGACTCAAGTCGAGCGAGATGCCACCCTCGATGGGCAGAGCGTTACCCTCCAACGAGCTACCCGCGCCGAAGGGCGTCACCGGTACTCCATGTTCCCGCGCAACCTTGAGGGTGGCGAGCACATCTTCCTTTCCGCTCGCGTAGACGACGCAGCCGGGTCGGTACCGGCGCCGCTGGTAGCCCTCGTCCCTAGCGTGGCTCTCAAGGTCTTCGTGAGCAACGGAGGCAGCATCTCCTAGACGCTCCTTCAGCGCCTCCGTCCAAGAAGCCTCGCGCCGCTGCTCAAGATCCGTCACGTCTGCAGCCTCCATTTCTTCCGTTTACCGCTGGCTTCTCGTGTCCCGGATACGACGCCGTCGAGCAGTAGGGCAAGCTGCCGAGGGTGCAAGCGACTGTCCTTACCGCTCGCTACGGACCACTACTTGCGAATCTTATCAGTGCCTTGCTCCTCCTTCGTTAGCCTCATCCTGACCGTACGCCGTCTCCGCGTCGACGAGGTTGGTGAGGATGCCCAGGGGCCTCGATCTCGGCGCTTCCCTCATCATCGGTCACTAGCTCAGCATTGCGGTAGTGGTGCTCGAGCTCTTTGGCGGTTAGAGGTTTTTCCAGGTCCCTCGGCTCAAGTAAGCGGCGTAACGTTCGCTCCTTCGCTAGCAGAGGACAGAACCTAGCGTCGGCGCAAGCCGACTAACCCATCAAGCATCTTATTCAGGCGAAACACGTGGCGTGATGAGCCCGTGGATTCTAACTAAGCCTTTATTTTCTAGAACGTTAACTGTAGGCGTAACCATTTCCAGGGAAAGCCCACTTCTGTGTGCCACTTCAACGGTGGTGGCACCCGGCTTTTCTTTAACCGCCTCAAGAACAGCCGATGCCTCTCTGCTCAAGTCACGCGTTTGCGTAGCTTCAATTTCTTCAACGTCAACAACGTCAGCTGCTTCTTCCTCAAGGAAGCGCTTTCCCTCGGGCGTGATGTCAAAGTAGAGCTGTTTTGTCAATCGCTCCCCTTGCCGCCGGAGGTATCCCTGTTCAATCAAGTAATCAACATCACGCAAAAGGGGCGTGAGCTGTATGGCCGCCTCTCGAGTGCCACAAAAGTCCACGATGTCGGCAGCGGATTGATACCCCTTTGCGACGGCCTCCAGAACTTCCTTCTGCACGCGCGAAAGCTCCCTCGCCTCAGGTGAGCTCTCTACCGGCTGCGCACGCGTGCGGAAGAGAAGGCTTACGACCACCAACGTGATAAAGGAGACAGGGAAGACTACCGCAAGGGTGTGCACAACCGTCGACAAGTCGGTCAGAAGCTCCCAGACTAGAACGGTCAAGAGCGAAGCGACTACTGAAGCAAGTGCGCCTGGACCATTACCGACCCTGAGCAACCACGAGTCCAGGAAAAAGACGAAGAGCGGAGCGCCGATCGCCGTACCGAAACCGAAGAGCACCGTCAATCCTTCTGTCCACCAAACTGCAAAGATGACCGTCAAAGCACCATAAACTAAAGTGGCCCACCTTGCATAACGTAGCAGTTGCTGGCTATCTCGCATACCAAGCAGGAGCTGGGCCACGTCCCGGATAAGTTGGTTTACACCTGACACGAGATACATGTCTACCGTAGACATGGTAGCAGCCATTAGACCGGCCAGAGCAAGAGCGGTTAGTGGTAAAGGAAGATAACCTAGTAGCGTACCAAAAGCGAGTTCCGGGTTATCGAGGTCCGGAACAAGCGACCGAGCCCAAATTCCTGTTAGTGACCCAGCGATGCCCGTTAGAAGCGCGATGACAAACGCCATCGTCCATGCTATGCGTACGGTCCGCCGGCTTATTGTAGCTGCAGCTCTCGCAAAGTAGGGCGCCTGGTTAGCTATAGACAAATTCAGCAGGATAAAGGTAAACACGGAAGGTAAGAGTAGCTGGAGGACCGGCATCGCCCCAAAGGGAACACTGTAGAAGCTATCTGGAAGAGTTGCTCTATCTGGAAGGCCATATTGAATTAGTAAGTATACTGGAATAGCTATAAAGTTAACGAGTAGGATCCAGCTGAATTGCACGAGGTCCGTTAGCGTTGCGGCCCAGATACCACCCAGCACTACGTAAAAAATAACCGCAGCCCCAATCCCCACGATAGCTAGGTTTTCAGATATACCAAGTGCCCCGGCCACGGCCGCCCC
>JALZEL010000169.1 GCA_030862075.1 Actinomycetota bacterium
AGGAGTACCGTCGGTGTGGATCCTGGCCAAGACCTCGCTGATAGAGTGGGTAGCCGCGAGCAGTGTGCTAACGGGAAAAATGATTAAACGGAACCCCAGCTCTTTTAAACGCTTCAGCGGTACAGGCGGCGACTTGCCGCTTTCGACCCAGTTAAAGAGCAGCGGCACATCCGGGAACGCTTCCGCCACCGCAGCGATCTCCTCCTCACTCTGTGGCGCCTCCACGAACAGCACATCGGCACCGGCGTCGCGGTAGCTGCGGGCCCGTTCCAGGGCTCCGTCTATACCCTCGACGGCGCGGGCGTCGGTGCGGGCGATGATCACAAACTCCTCTGAGTGCCGGGCCTCTACGGCAGCGCGCACTTTCTCGACCATCTCGCTGGCCTCAATAACCTGCTTGCCTTCCATATGACCACACTTCTTGGGCGACACCTGGTCTTCTATGTGAATAGCTGAAACTCCGGCAGCTTCGTACTCCCGAACGGTGCGGATGACGTTTATCGGATTGCCGTAGCCATTATCGGCGTCGGCGATGACCGGTACCTTGACCGCCTGGGCGATGCGCCGGGCATTGTCCACCATCTCGCTAAAAGTCAGAAGCCCAATGTCCGGGCGGCCCAAAAGCGAGGCCGCCGTGCCAAAGCCCGTCATGTACACTGCCTCGAACCCCGCCTGCTCAACGAGCCGGGCCGTAAGGCCGTCGTAAGCGCCGGGAGCCAGCACAGGCTCGGTCCCCGCCAACAGCTCCCGCAGCCTCCCTGCACCAACGTTTCGTTGCATTAGATCCGCCACAACACCAGCCTCTTATCTCTTGTTCTCTGTGGGCTTGCGATCTACTGCTACCCCGCTTGCTCTTCAAGGTGCTCTCGCATCCAGTTGATGAGCCCACCCTTAAGCATCACGTCAACCTGTCGCTTGGACAGCCCGTGTCGGACCGTGAGTTCGATGTCCTTGGTGCGGTTCTCCAGCAGCAGCTCGCGTCCGGCGTGCAGCGCCTCCGGCACCTCGGAGAGCGCGAGGGTGTCGCCCTGCTCGATTGAATCATAGTCGGACTCGTCCGT
The DNA here is from genome assembly GCA_030862075.1 of Actinomycetota bacterium. GTDB lineage: Bacteria > Actinomycetota > Rubrobacteria > Rubrobacterales > Rubrobacteraceae > Rubrobacter_F. Next base: position 1,062 of record JALZEL010000169.1, read on the forward strand.
GAACGTGAGCGGCAGAACGCCGAAATTTACGAGGTTCTCCCAGTGGATACGGGCGAACCCTTTCGCAATCACCACCTGCAACCCGAGGTAGCGAGGTGCAAGGGCGGCGTGCTCTCGGCTCGAACCCTGGCCGTAGTTGCGCCCGCCAACGACTGCGTGGCCGCCTGCCTCGTACACCTCCTTTGCGTGCTCCGGGTAGCTCGGGTCACAGCCCTCGAACGCGTACTCGCTCATCCCGGGCAAGCTGCTCCAGAGCGACATCGCGCGTGTACCGGCCGGGAGGATCTCGTCGGTCGAGACATCGTCGCCCACCTTGAGGAGCACCGGCAGCTCTAGTGAGTACGGGAAGGGCTCGAAGTCCGGCAGGCTTACGATGCTCGGACCCTTCTGCAGCCCCACATTCTGTGCCTCCTCCTCGGAGAGCGGCGGTACCAGCATATCGGTGTTCAGTACTGGCTCGTCGCTCTCCTCGACGGCAGGGTAAGGGAAATCGAGCGTCCGGGGGTCGGTGATCTCGCCGGTGAGCGCAGAGGCTATCGCGGTCTCCGGGCTGCAGAGGTACACCTTGTCCTCGGGGGTGCCGGAGCGCCCCGGGAAGTTACGCGGTACGGTGCGTAAGGAGTTCCGGTCGCTCGCCGGTGCCTGGCCCATGCCGATGCAACCGTTGCACCCAGTCTGGTGGAGACGCGCACCCGCACGCAGCAGCTGAGTAATGTACCCGTCGCGAACAAGGTTCTCCAGCACCTGGCGTGAGGAAGGGTTGATGTCCAACGCTACACGGTCGTGCACCTGCCGCCCCTCGACGATCTTGGCCGCCACCGCGAAGTCGCGATAGCCGGGGTTGGCCGACGAACCAATGTAGGCCTGGTAGATATCGTCTCCAGCGACCTCGCGTACCGGGACAACATTCCCAGGGCTAGAAGGCAGCGCGATCAGCGGCTCGAGCTCGGAGAGGTCGATCTTCTCCTCCACGTCGTAAGTAGCCCCCTCGTCGGCGACCAGCTCGGCCCAGTCTTCCTCGCGGTCTTGGTTGCGCAAAAAGCGCCGCACCTCGTTGTCGGAGGGGAACACCGTGGTGGTCGCCCCCATCTCCATGCCCATGTTGGCGATCACGTGCCGGTCCATCGCTGATAGGCTGTCGAGTCCTGGCCCGTAGTACTCCACGATCCGGCCCGTGCCGCCGTCCGTGCCGTGGCGCTTGAGCATCTCCAGGATCACGTCCTTGGCGCTCACCCAGTCGGGCAGCTCGCCGACGAGCTTGACCCCCCAGATCTCCGGCATCTGGAAGGAGAAGGGCTCGCCGGCTAAAGCCACCGCAACCTGCAACCCGCCGGCCCCGATCGCGAGCATCCCGATCGCCCCGGCAGCGCAGGTGTGACTATCGGCGCCGAGGAGCGTTTTGCCAGGCTGGCCAAAGCGCTCCTGGTGGACGGGATGGCTAATGCCGTTGCCGGGCTTCGAATACCACATCCCGAAGCGCTGGCACGCGCTGCGCAAAAAGAGGTGATCGTCGGCGTTCTTTGAGTCGTCTTGCACGAGAAGGTGATCTACGTACCCGACGGCGAGCTCGGGACGGATCTCATCCAGCCCCATCGCCTCCAGCTCCAAGGCGATAAGCGGACCAGTCGCGTCGTGGGTAAGGACCTGATCTACGCGAATCGACACCTCCTCGCCAGGTACCATCTCGCCATCGACGAGGTGTGACTCGATTAGCTTACATGCAACGTTGCGCGACACTTCATTGTTAGCGGACGCGGGGGGCATATTTTCCCTCCAAATACTCGAGTATCTCCTCCACGCATACTACGTCGCCGTATATGGCGTCTACGTCGTAGAGATTTGCCTCGTGGGCGTCAGCTCGCCCGGCTGCTCGTCGAAGAGCAGCACGTCCGTAAAGGGCCCGCCTACGTCCACCGCCACGTTATAGGCCACTACTCTCCTTTCTGGGAAGCTTTTAGCCCTCAGCTTTTAGCTTCTGATTGTGGGAGCCGGACCACGTTGCGAGCGCGTACCGGCTTCTTTCTGTAGGTCTGGTATCTAGGACCTCTCATAAAAAAGTTACCCCAACCTATGACCGGGACACTACTACCACTACGCGACTATGTCAATTCTGACGCGTACCCGCCCACCCGCTGGCTAAGATTTTGGCAAGCAAGAGGGTGGCAGGTCCTGTAGATGGTCGAGCAGCGCCAGGGAAAGGCTTATCACACTGGCCCGTCCGCGCTGGGAGATCGGCGCATGCTAGCCGCTGGGCATGACACCACTCTCCGGTAGCCCCGTGAGTGTCAGCCACGAGCACGCCTTACACCAATTAGTACACAAAACCCACGCGAACTATGGCGGCCATCCACGCTAACTCCTAAGAGAGAATATGCTTATTTGCAGGCATTTTTGAATTCCAGCGAACAACCACGACATTATGGATCCGATTTCACAGTAGATACCCTTTCTTTAAGACGGCTGCATCGACGAATAGTCTGCGTAACCGCTAAGCCGTTCAGCTATCTTTCAATCCCAGGAACACGGCCACTACCCCGGAGACCGTGGCGAAGGCCAGGATAACCGGGCGCAGCCATCGCTCATCCAGGAACTTGGAGGTCCAGCGGCTACCCCAGAGCCCGAGGAGCAAGCCAGGAAA
>JALZEL010000195.1 GCA_030862075.1 Actinomycetota bacterium
TGGGGGATGCGTCGCTTCGCTTGGCTACGGAGGATGCCCTCGTTAGCTAACACGGCGGGACCGATAACCCTGCCCTTTCGGGTAAGAAGTGGACGATCATCCTTGATGAAGCAGCCGTCGAACATCACCTGAACAGTTGCTAAACGTTGAGCAGACCCCCGCCTATTGGCGCAAGCTCTTAATCAAAAAACCGAGGGGAATTGAGGACCGGTGCTCTACGTTTACGCCTAGTTGACAAAACGTAGCGCGTTGCATATCCTGACCTCGGGATTGGAACGCTCCGAACAAAGAAAACTGAGGGTGATAGGGACCATGACGGGGAAGAATCCCGGATGAAGGTCGGGCTGTTAGGAGCTGGCAGGATAGGCAAGTTTCACGCTAGGTTGCTCGCCGATCATCCCGACGTCGAAACCTTGGTAATCGGCGACGTCGATCCCGAGCATGCGGTACAGGTTGCTGAAGAGGTTGGCGGACAGCACCGCGCCGTCGAGGAGGTAATCGGTTCGGGGCTCGACGCGGTGGCGATCGCTGCTGAAACATCCGCGCATGCGGAACTAATCACTGCCTGCCTTGAGGCGGGCCTGCCGACATTCTGCGAGAAGCCGATCGCAATCGATCACGAGGAGACAGTTGCGATCGTGGATCGGGTTGAGTCCTCTGAAGCTACGCTGCAGATAGGTTTTCAGAGGCGATTCGATGCCGGCTACAGGGAGATGAAGCGTCTCATAGAGACCGGCAAGCTCGGAACGCTGTACTCGATAAGGCTGGCCACTCACGATCCCGAGCCGCCGCCCGAAAGGTACATCTCGGAGTCTGGCGGCATTTTCCGAGATCTCCACATCCACGACTTCGACGCCCTGCGCTGGCTAGCAGGAAGCGAGGCCGAAGAAGTATACGCTTACGGAAGCGTGCGCAAGTTCGATGTGTTCAAGAAGTACGAGGACTTCGACACTTCCACTCTGATGATCCGGATGGCGAACGGTGTCCTGGCGATTATAAGCGGGGGGCGGCAGGATCCGCTCGGCTACGATGTCCGTACCGAGATCTTTGGATCCGGCGATAGCATTTCCGTTGGTCTCGACCGGCGCACCCCGCTACGTTCCGTAGAACCTAGCGCTACGCCTCCCAAAGAGGTGGCATACCCGGGATTCATGGTGCGCTTCGAGGACGCCTACCGGGCCCAGTTCGCACACTTTCTGGAGGTGGCACGTGGCCGAGCTGAGAATTCCTGCACGGCTCGCGACTCGCTGGAAGCTCTGCGAATCGCCGTGGCGGCGGATGTCTCGGTGGCAGAAAAACGTCCCGTGATGATGGAGGAGATCCGGTGAGCCCGGCGTCGTGCGTGGCTGGCCCCCCATATCCCGGGATCAACGAGGTACTGGAGTGGAGCCTTCAGATATAGCGCAGAGCGGGTGCTTGGTGAAGCGGCTTCGCTCGGGCTGCCGGCGATTGAGTCGAGCCCCGAGGGCTTCTTGGCGCCGGATCCTGCCGAGGCTTCTCGTATCTAGACGAGCGCCGCCTGCACCCGGTAGAGGGTTCGTGCCGATCGTGTTGCACTACCCGAACCTGCGCAAGAACCCGGCATCTTTAGAAGAACAGCTTAACGGAGGTACGGTGAAGCGATGAAAACTGCTGGATGGTTGGTCCTGTTGGCCGCGGCGCTGCTCGCCGCGGTGGGTTGCGCCCAAGAGGAAGTGGGCGAGGGTTCATCGGCCGGTCTGGTCAATCGCGGGGACATCCGCATCGTGGTGGTAACCCACGGGTCGGCCGCGGATCCGTTCTGGTCGGTGGTAAAGACCGGGGTAGATCAAGCGGCAGCGGACATGGGAGTGGAGGTGGAGTACCGCGCGCCGGATACTTTTGACATAGTAGAGATACAAAGGAACCTCGACGCCGCTATTGCTTCGGAGCCCGATGGAATCGCCTTATCGGTTGTGGATCCTGACGCATTGGAAGGCTCAATCAGTGAGGCGGCTGGTGCCGGGATCCCGATGGTGGTGTTGAACACGGGGAGAGAATCCTGGAGAGAGTTGGGCGCAATCTCCTATGTCGGCCAAACGGAGTACGATGCTGGTGTTGCAGCCGGGGAGCGCATGGCGGCAGCGAGGGTAACAAACGCGCTCTGCATTAACCAAGAACAGGGCAATACCGCCCTGGACGAGAGGTGCGCTGGTTTCGAGGAGGGACTGGGAGGCAACGTCGAGCAAGTAGCGGTAGAGGGTAATGACCCGACTGAGGCACAGAACGGGATCGAGACGGCGCTTAGTCAGAACCCGAATGCGGACGGGATGCTGACGCTCGGCCCCCAGGGTGCCGAACCGGCTTTAACGGCGCTCGGAAGCGAAGACCCGAACAATGAGATTACATTCGCCACCTTCGACTTGGGTACGTCAATCCTTGAGTCTGTTCGCGATGGCAGGACGTTGTTTGCCATCGATCAACAACAGTTCCTGCAGGGATACCTACCGGTCGTCATTCTGACTGATTACGCCCAATACAGGGTGAGACCTATCGGCGAGGTACAGACAGGCCCGGAATTTGTAACCGAAGACAACGTAGAACAGGTCATGGAGTTGAGCGAGCAGGGCATCCGTTGAGAGCTTGGTCGGGGTCCGCTTTACGGCTGGCTCCGCATGGAAAGTAGGAGGATTACATGGCGCAATCTGCTACTGAGCGGGTTCGCAAGTTCGGCTTCCTACGCAGGTGGCTGACCCGTCCGGAGCTGGCTGCCGTTGCCGGGGCGATTCTGGTCTTCGCGTTTTTCGCCATCGTGGCAGGAAACAGGGGATTCCTCGCCTCCAGGGGAACGATCAGCTACCTTGAGGTGGCGGCGCAATTGGGTATCGTCGCCGTGCCGGTTGCGTTGCTGATGATAGCTGGAGAGTTCGACCTTTCGGTGGGGTCGATGGTGGGCGCCGCGGGAATGATCGTGGCCATATCCGTGGTCGAGTACGGTTTGCCTTTGTGGGGTGCGGTGCTTCTCGCCTTCGCTGCGGCCTCGCTCGTCGGGCTTTTCAACGGCTACGTGGTGGTTAGGACGGGGCTGCCGTCGTTCATCGTCACACTGGGGATGCTGTTTGCCCTGCGAGGGCTTACGATCGGCTTTGCGCGTTTGACCACCGGCCGCACGCAGGTGGGAGGCGTTGGTGAGGCCTCTGGGGGTGGGTTGTTGACGACCCTGTTTGCGGGCACAATCGGAGGTGTGCCAGTCTCGATCTTGTGGTGGCTGGTGCTGGCTGCCCTAGCGACGTGGATTCTGATGAGAACATCGTTCGGAAACTGGATCTTTGGCTCCGGCGGCGACCCCGCTGCCGCGCGCAGCCTCGGCGTGCCGGTGAACCGTGTAAAAATCCTGCTCTTCATGGCAACGGCGCTTGCTGCGTCACTGCTTGCGACCATCCAGGTGCTGGATGCTGGTTCTGCGGACGTTCTGCGCGGCGAACTTCTAGAGTTGCAAGCCATCGCTGCTGCCGTCATCGGGGGAACGCTGCTCACGGGCGGATACGGATCCGCAATCGGTGCAGTTTTCGGGGCACTCATCTTCGGTATGGTGCAGCAAGGCATTTTCTTCACCGGCGTCAATACGGATTGGTTTCAGGTCTTTGTTGGGGCAATGCTGCTCGGCGCCGTGTTGTTCAACAACTACATTCGAAGGAGAGCATCGGAGGAACGCTGATGACGGACGATACGCCGTTGATCGAGGCTCGAAGCCTCTCGAAGTACTTCGGTTCGGTCGTCGCACTGGAAGACGTTTCCGTGCAAGTTCGTGCCGCCGAGGTGATGTGCCTGCTTGGGGACAATGGCGCAGGAAAGTCGACCCTGATCAAGATATTCTCTGGTGTCCACCAACCCGATAAAGGCACACTGCTAGTAGATGGCGAGGAGACTGAGTTCAATTCTCCGCGCGACGCCATTGATCGGGGGATAACTACAGTCTATCAGGACCTGGCGATGATACCGTTGATGGGTATCTCCCGCAACTTCTTTCTGGGACGCGAACCTACGAAGGGCAGCGGCCCTCTCAAGCGATTCGATGCCGCGCGAGCCGACCGTATCACTCACGAGGAGCTAAACAAAATCGGCATCGACGTCCGCGACACTTCACAACCTGTAGCCACGCTGTCCGGGGGTGAACGCCAATCGGTGGCGATCGCCCGCGCCGTTTATTTTGGCGCCAAAGTGCTCATCCTCGACGAGCCGACCTCTGCGCTCGGAGTCAAAGAAGCGG
>JALZEL010000209.1 GCA_030862075.1 Actinomycetota bacterium
GCGACACCCGTCCCGAGCCGGACGCCGCCCTGGGAGAGAAGGATCATGAGGCTCAGGACGATGCTCCCCAACGCTGCCGGGTTGGTGAGGAGGCCGAAGACGAGCGCCAGCCCTAAAGCCAACTCCCCGAAACGTTGGAGCTGCGCCACGGTCTCAGCGTTCGGCACCACGATGCTCTGCATAATGTTCTGAAACCACGGCGGCGCTTGCGAGATGAATCCTCCGACACTGAGGCTGGCGGCGAACTGTTGTGGGAATTCGGGGTTCAGAAACTTCTCCGCTGCACCGTTCAGCCACACGGCCCCGATCAAAACCCTCACCCACGCCATGCCGTTCAACGAAGCCTCCTAACCGAGGATACAGAGCCACTTTATTCTACGCACTCTCGGCGCCGAGAGAGTTGGAAGGACGAACCGGGGTCCAAAGCCTCGCGTATATGGTAGTTATAGTTTCGTGTGTAGCTGAGCGGCGAAGGTGACCGCGAAAAACTATCTTGAGGAGGGTGTTTTGGACGAGGTGCATATCTCGCGCGGGAGGTTCATCCGTTTTGGAGCGACTTTGAGCGCGAGCGTCGCTGGCGCGACGGTTCTCGCCGCTTGCGGCGGCGGAGGTGGTGACAATGAAGAGGGCGATGTCGAGGAGACTAAAGGCGACGTCGGTGGTGCCTCAGAAGCGTCCGAGGGCGGCGAGACCGTCGCCCAGGTCGAGAGCGGAACGGCCATCGCCCAGGAGTCAGACGTGCCTCAGGACTCGGCCATCGAATTCACCGACGTAGAGGGCGGGGGGCCCGCGGTTCTGGTCCACCTCGAAAGCGGCGACTTCGTCGCTTATTCGGCCATCTGTACGCACCAGCAGTGCACGGTAGGCTACAGTGACGGCCGACTGGCCTGCCCCTGCCACGGCTCGGTCTTCGACCCGTCGAACGGGGGAGCGGTCGTGAACGGCCCTGCGCAGCAACCCCTGCCGGAGATACCGGTCGAGGTCCAGAACGGAGAGGTCGTTAGGGCCTAGAGCTCCCTCAGGCATCAGGTTTTGGGTGTCAGCAGGAAAGGGTTGAGACGGCTGTGCTCCGGCATGTCCCGGAAACCCGCGTCCTCCAGCGGTTCTTCTAGCGGAGCCGACGATAGCAGAGCCGCCGGCTGATATCCGACGGCTGAAACCTCCGTACTGGCCCTTCCTTGCGGCGGACAGTAGAATGCCTACATGGACCCCAGGGAGGTCAGGGATGAGCGCATCGGGCTCGGCGGCGCGGCGGCGATCCTGGGCCGGTCGGCGAGCACGGTCCGGCGCTACATGGCCGAGGGGCGCTTGAGCGCCGAGCGAACCGACCGGGGCGGCTACAGCCTCCTGCTCTCGGAGGTTGAGGAGCTGGCACGGGCCTTGGGCTCCGCCGGCGCGAACGAGTCCGGCGCGGCGGAGGAAGAGGAGATCTTCGAGGGGGAGGTGATCGGGGACGAGACCTCTTACGGCGCCGATTCCTCGAGCCTGCCGGCGGTCCCGTTCGAGCGCTACGAACGCCTGCTGCAGCAGGGCCAGGATTACAAGACGCGCCTCGAGGAACGCACCCGCCAGATCGAGGAGGTCAAAAGGGAGCGGGACGCGGCGCGCACGGAGATAGACCGCCTCTGGTCCGAAATCGAACGCCTCAACCTCATCGAGTTCCAGCGCGAACTACAAGAGAAGACCATCTCCACCCTCGAAGAGGAGAAAGCCAGGCTCGAGTCCGAACGCGAACGCCTCGTCCAGGAGAAGGTAGAACTCATCGAAGAGAGATCCTCCCTCTCCGAAGAACGAACCCGGCTCGAAGCCGAACTCAAAGCCATGAAAAACCGCGGCTTCTTCGCCCGCCTCTTCGGTGGCTAGACACCAACCCCCAGCCGTCGCCCAAGAACCCGAACCACCCCGCCGGCTCCAAGGCCAGCGCCCGACGAAGCCCGTTCCCGCGCCCAAACGATCTTCAATAGTCTTAGTATTAACTGAAATCAGCGAAGGAGCTATTGTTTTTGGTAGAGTCACGCGCTGTTTTAGGCGGGGTGGGGGACGAGGCGCGGCAGTGGTACGTTGAGGAGATCGGGCTTATCTTCGAGAGGGGGGTGCCGCGGATGGTGGGGCGGGTCTTGGGGGTGTTGGTAATCTCCGAGGTGCCGGAGCTGTCAGCGGAGGAGTTGGCGGGCGAGCCAGGGCCCCATAAGCACCACGACGCACATGCTCGAGCAGATCGGTATCATCGAGAGGGTGGGCAGACCGGGAGAGTGCCGAGATTACTTCCGCAACAAACTGGGGACTGGCACGACGTTGTGCGCCGCGAGCTGGGGGCGGTCTCGGTTATGCGCCGGATGGCCGAGGAGGGGCTGGAGATGCTGAACTCCTCAGACCCGGAGGTGCGGCGCGGCCTCGAAGAGATGCTCGACATCTAACGACATCTACATCTTCGCGCTGGGAGAAGGAGAGCAAGGAGAAGCGATGAGCACCGTTATACGAACCGAGGGCCTCAGCAAAACTTACGGCCGCCGCAGCCGCGGCATCGAAGACGTAAACCTCCGGGTGGACGAGGGCGAGGTCTTCGGTTTTCTGGGCCCGAACGGGGCGGGCAAGACGACGACTACACGGACGCTCTTGAACTTCTTGCGGCCCACCGGCGGGCGAGCGGAGGTCTTCGGGATGGACACGCGGCGGGAGAGCGTTGCGATCCGGACGCTGGTCGGGAACCTTCCGGGCGAGTTCGCGTTGGAGGACCGGATGACCGGCGAGAGGCTCTTACGGTTCTTCGCGCGGCTGCGGGGAGTGGGGGATCTTCGCTACGCCTACGAGCTCGCCGAGAGGCTCGAGGCGGACCTCAAGCGACCGATGCGCCGGCTCTCGCGGGGGAACAAGCAGAAGATCGGTCTCGTGCAGGCCATGTTCCATAGGCCGCCGCTTCTTATACTGGACGAGCCAACCGGGGGATTGGACCCGTTGGTGCAGGAGGAGTTTCTGGAGATAATCGGCGAGACGAAGGCCGAGGGGCGCACCGTCTTCTTCTCCTCGCACAACCTGGCCGAGGTCGAGCGCGCCTGCGACCGGGTCGGGATCATTCGCGCCGGCAGGCTCGTCGCCGTTGAGACTACCGACACGCTCTTGAACAAATCTTTTAGGCACGTGAGCCTCACTTTCGATGAGCCTGTTGATCCGGAGCCCTTCGAGAAGCTTCCCGGTGTCGGCGAGCTCAGTGTCGATGGAACAAGCCTCTCCTTTACGCTGTACGGCAACCTAGACGAGGTAGTAAAACTCGCGGCCCGAGGCCGATTGATAAATATGGAGTACGAGCGACCGAGCCTCGAGGAGGTCTTCCTAGCGTACTATGGAGACCACGAGAACAGAGGGTCGTCGTGAGCGGAAAGCAGACTGCGCAGCGTGGGACGAAATCGCAAGGGACGGAGGAGCGCAGGCCGTGGGGGACGCTGGTTGCCCTGGTAATACACACCACGAGGCTGCAGTTGCGGAGCGTCGTCGTCTGGGGCGTGGCGCTGGGGCTGCTCAACCTCTTGACCGTGGCCTCCTTCCCTGCTGTAGAGAACCAGTCACAGGTCTTGAACGATCTTGTCGAGAGCTACCCGCCGGAGATGCGAGAACTCTTCGGCATAGGTGAGGGGACCGACCTGACGAAGATAGAGGACTTCTTGGCGGCGCAGACCTTCAATTTTCTGGCCCCGCTGGCGCTGGCGTTCTTCCCGATCCTGGCCTCTGCGGGGGCCATCGCGGGGGCGGAGGAGCGCGGCACGATAGACGTGCTCTTGGGCAACCCAGTCCCGCGCTGGCAGCTCGTCGCCGGAAGCTTTATCGCGACGGCCCTCTCGTTGCTCGGCATCCTGGTTATCCTGGGCCTCTTTACCTGGGTACCGGCGGTGCTGATGGATATAGACCTCTCCATACGCGCGACTGTAGAGGCCGTGCTTAACCTGTGGCCACTCTGCACCTTCTTTGGAGGCCTGGCTATGCTGTGCTCGGCCCTCTTCCACCGGCGCGCTCTAGCCATAGCCATCCCCGGGGCGGTGCTGGTAGGCATGTACTTCGTCGACGCCCTCGGAAATACCGTTGAAGAGCTAGAGGACGCCCGGCCCTTCACCGTCTTCTACCACTACGCCTCGGCTATCGAGGACGGCATAGACTGGGCGAGCTTCGGCGGCATAACGCTCGTCGCCCTGCTGCTCGTGCTCCTCGCCGCCCTCACCTTTAGCCGGCGCGACATCTACACGTAGCCATCGGCTATCTGTCTTTGCTGATAGCTGACCGGCCGGCTGCTTTACTGCTAGAGTGCCGAGCAGTATGGACAGGGCCGAGCTAAACCGGCTGCTCCTGCGGGTGCGGGGCTTGTCCGTGCTGCGGGGCGTCCTGGGGTCGTCCGCGGCGCGGTATTTTCTGGCGCTGCTCGGGCTCCTGGCGGAGGAACGCCCGACACCGGCGTCCGTCGCTGGCGTCTTCGGGCGGTTGTGGGAGGAGCTCGCCGTAGCCTCCGACTCCCTTCTCCCCGACGCCTGGCAGTCGCACCTCGTGGGCCGGCTGCTGGAGGACGAGAACGCTTTCGCCCTCGCCGCCGAAAAGGGGAAAGCGAGTCCCCCTCTCGTGGAGCAAGCCCGCCGCGACCTGAGCACGCTCCGCTTACTCTTCGATCTCGACGCCAAAGCCCTGCTCCGCACACTCGAAGAGGCCGTCCCTGACCTCGCCGGAGTCTGGGTGCCCTGGAGCGATCCCGGCCTCTCCACCGACGACTCGCCCCGCGGCGCTTTAGCCCGTAGGCTCGCCGCTGCAAGCGACTGGGATGGGTGCGCGGAAGCGCTCGCCGGGCACTTCGCCGCTCACGGCGCGGGTCCCTTCGGACGCTACAAGGCGTTCCGTTGGGAGGACGGTGGCCTCCAGCCTGTGCCTGATCCGGACCCGGTGCGCTTGTCGGGCCTGATCGGCTACGAGCGGGAGCGTCAGCCCCTGCTCAAAAACACGGAGCGGCTCCTCGTCGGGCTCCCGTCCCACCACGCCCTCCTCTACGGCCCGCCGGGCACCGGCAAGTCCTCAACCGTAAAGGCCATACTGAATGAATACGCCGATAGGGGCCTCAAGCTCGTGGAGCTCGCCAAAGGAGATCTGAAGGACTTGCCACGAGTGCTCGATGCTCTGCGCGGCCGCGGTCTGCGCTTCGTGATCTTCAAAGACGATCTCTCCTTCGAGGAGCGCGAGGTCGAGTACAAGGCGCTTAAGGCCCTGTTGGAAGGGAGCGTCGAGGAGCCGCCGGAGAACGTGAGGATCTACGCGACCTCCAACCGCAGGAACCTGATCCGGGAAAACTTCGCAGACCGGGAAGACGGCCCCGGCGACGACGTCCACGCCAGGGACACCATGCAGGAGAAGCAGTCCCTCGCCGCCCGCTTCGGTCTGCGCGTAACCTTCCCCGCACCGGATCAGAAGAGGTATTTAGAGATAGTCTTCGGTCTCGTCGAGGAACGCGGGCTGAAGATCCCCGGTGAGGAGCTAAAGGAACGCGCCCTGCTCTGGGAGCGGTGGCACACCGGAAGGAGCGGTCGTACCGCCCGGCAATTCGTAGACGAACTGGAGGCCGAGTTGTCTGGAAGCAGCTAAGAAAGGCTCACCGCTCTCCCCTGCTCCGGCTCAAGGGATCGCCAAAGGGAAGACGGTCCGCTTCACCCCTGCTCTTATGCCTCCGCCAGGGGGAATTCGTTCAAGACCAGCCAGTAGAGCTCGAGCTGCTCCACGGCCCGGGAGAACTGGGCGAAGTCTACCGGTTTCCTTACGTAGGAGTTTGCCCCGTAGCCGTAGCCGTCCAGGAGGTCCTGCTGCTCCCTGGAGGAGGTGAGGATCACCACCGGCAGGAGCCTGGTGCGCTCGTCGGCCCGCAACCGCCTCAACACCTCCA
>JALZEL010000113.1 GCA_030862075.1 Actinomycetota bacterium
ATTTTTGACCCCATCCTCAGCTACCAGAGCCCCGAATCGAAGTGATACTGGTTTTGTAGTTTCGGATCGACTCCAAGGTGGCGACCCGTCCCCAGTCGTGTTCAGAGATACCCGCCGGGAACTCGACGCCGTTGCTCTTCAGGTCCTCGGCCGCTTCTTCGAGGCTGACCGCCTCAAGTTGGAAGGTCAGGACCGGACCGCCCTCGGTACCCGCCCCTTTGGGTTCCCGACCGTTGAGGCCGACCCGCACACCGTTGGCGTCGACCTCGGCCCACGGCCCGTCCCTATTCACCAGCCGAAGGCCCAGGACGTTCTGACAAAAGTCCACCGCCCGCTCGATGTCTTCGACCGGCATCCAGACGTTCACCACGCCCCTGATCATGCTATCTAGCTCCTGTCGAACCTCTGTTTCCGCGAACTTCTGTTTCCGCAACGCACCGCTCTTTACCCACTGAAAGCACTGGCGAATCAGCAGAACAGCTCTTTGAAGTGCCTGACGACTTTCTCCTCGACGTCGAGGAACGACACATCCTCGGTGTCTTCTCCCAGCTCGCGCGCGAGGCTCGTCACCCCGTACTCCTTTATGCCGCAGGGCGTGATCCAGTCGAACCAAGAGAGGTCGGTCTTTACGTTGAGTGCGAAGCCGTGCGACGTGATGCGCCCGCTGGAAAACTTAACGCCGATGGCAGCGATCTTGTCCCCCCCCACCCACACCCCCGTGTACTCCGGGTGCCGTCCCGCCCCCAAGCCATACTCCGAGAGGACAAGGATGACGAGCTCCTCGAGGTCCCTCAGGTACTTGTGGGTGTCTAGTTCTTTGAGGCGCAGGATAGGGTAGCCGACGAGTTGCCCGGGCCCGTGGAAGGTGGCGTCCCCTCCCCGGTCGCTCCAGAACACCTCCGCCCCTAAAGACATGAGGTACTCCTCCCCCGCGCCGAGGTTCGAGGCGTCCTTCGCCGCCCTACCCACTGTGTAGACCGGCGGATGCTCCAGGAGAACGAGCGTGTCCGGGATCTCGTCCCTCCTGCGGAGACCGACGAGCTCCTTCTGAAGCTCCCAGCCCTCGGCGTACGGCGTCAGGCCGGGGAGACTACGGACGTCGAGGACCGTATCTTCCCCGAGCCCCTTCCTCAGTTCCACGCCTAAACGAAGCCTTCTTATACGACGCCGCTCTTGCGAGCGTCCTCGGTCTGCTCGTGGGCGTGGTAGGAGCTCCTGACCAGCGGGCCGCTCTCGACATGCTTGAAGCCCATCTCGGAGCCATACTTCCTGAGATCCGCGAACTCTTTCGGCGCGTAGTAGCGGCTCATCGGCAGGTGGTTCTCCGTGGGCCTCAGGTACTGGCCGATAGTCAGGATGTCCACGTCGTGGTCCCTGAGAGCCCGCATGGTCTCCAGTATCTCCTCCTCGACCTCCCCCATACCGACCATGAAGCCGCTCTTTGTGAGCCCGTCGGGACCGAGCTCCTTGGCGTAGCGAAGAACCTCGAGGGAACGCTCGTACTTCGCCTGCGGCCGAACGGCGGGGTACAGGCGCGGGACGGTCTCGATATTGTGGTTGAACGTCTCGGGCCTCGCGTCGATGACCGTCTTTATAGCGTCGCGACTCCCCTTAAAGTCGGGGGTCAGAACCTCGACGGCACAGCCCGGGACTTGCTCCTTTATCTCCCGGATCGTGGCGGCGAAGACGGAGGCCCCGCCGTCCTTCAGCTCGTCGCGGTTCACCGACGTGACAACGGCGTGCTTCAGGCCCATCTTCCTGGCAGCCTCGGCGACGCGGTAGGGTTCGTCGAGGTCGAGCTCTGTCGGCTTACCGGTCAGGACGTTGCAGAATCCACAGCTGCGGGTGCAGACGTTGCCCAGGATCATGAAGGTGGCGGTACGGTTGTTCCAGCACTCGCCGATGTTCGGGCAGCGGGCTTCCTCGCAGACGGTGTGAAGGTCCAGACCACGCATGGTCTCCTTTGTGTCCTCGTAGCGCTCGCCGGTTGGGGCCTTCGCCTTGAGCCACTCGGGCCGTCCGTGCAAACCCTTTATCTGCCGGAACGGGAGGTATTCGGTCGGCGCCCCGTCGGGAGGCGGGGCCACGGGCCGGTCCTCCCAGCGGTGCCGCACCTCGAAGGTGCGCTTGCCGTCCTCCAAAACCTTGAGCGAAACTTGTCTGCGTACCACCGTTCTCCTATCTTTCTCGCGCCTTCTGACCCATACTACCGCACCTGGCGGCATGCGCACCGTGTTCTCCATCCTAAGACAGGAAATCAAAGGCCGAATCGCTATACACTTACCGTAAGGGGCCAGCGGACACGGAAGGGGAGGTCCAATAAATGCAACAGTACCGTGCGGGAGAAACCGTACAAGCCCCACTGAGCTTCGTGCACGGGGAGGGGGTAAGGAACGTCGTCGCGACCTTTGCCCACGCCGACGACCCGGACACGAAGTTCCGTCTCTACGGCGTGCCCGAGGAGCAGGTCGCCTCCGAGGGGGCGGGTTACACCTACTGGTGCGTGATCCTCTCGGGCAAGGTGACGACCGAAGACAAGCCGGGCGAGTACCGGTGCGAAGCGGTGAAGGCCGAATACACCGGCTGGCGCAAGGTCGCCTTTGCG
>JALZEL010000267.1 GCA_030862075.1 Actinomycetota bacterium
CGGTCTACCATTACCTGCTTGCCCGTTGCTGGAACCCACCTTGCCAACCCCGACGTGTAACGCAACGAAGACAGCTTACAGGTGAGCGATTCTAGCTGCCGACCAACGGTGCGACTCGCTCCTGAAAGGTCGCCAGCTGGCGTAACTCATCCTCCACCGGCCACAAGAAGATCCGGTGGGCTCCCGCTGCTCGATAGGCCGCAAGCTTCTCCGCACACTCCTCGGCGGGTCCCACCAGGAGACGCTGTCGCAGCTCTTCTTCCGGGCGGTTGAGCGTCGGGCTTAAGACTTCCCGGACGATTCGCTTCGATGTAGCGCGCTCTTCGCTCACGTAGAAGAACATGGTCGCTATGGCGTTGGGGAACCGGTTAGGATCCTTTCCGCTGGCGTGAAGGTCCGTGGAGTAGAACTCACCCCTGAACGGTGGGCCCTCGCCTTGCCAGAGGGCGCGCAACGCTTGCACAGCTTCGTCCAAGCGCTTCCAGCGTTCCTCGAAGGGAACTCCGACGGCAGCGTAATCCCTGTCGGACGAGCCGGGGCCTACTCCAACAATCAGGCGGCCACCGGAGAGCAGATCGATGGCAACTAAGCTCTTCGCCAGCGCCACCGGCCCTCGCACTACCGGCAAGGCCACCGTAGTAGCCAGGACCATCTGTCCTGTGCGGGTAAGCACCGCGGCTAACGCCGTCGGTCCATCGAGCCATGGACGGGAAAAGATCAGATGGTCATTGACCGAGAGAGCCTGGAAGCCCACGCTCTCAGCGATCTCCGCATACTCCAGGAGGCGCTGCAGAGTCCAGGTCTGCCTGTTCAGCGCTATTAGCGGCAGGTGTGCTCCATAATCCACTTACAGCATATCCTCCATATAGACCATTATCGTGCTAGTCGCAGTGGATTTCCGAGAAAGCTCTTTGCACGCAGCCCAGTGAGCAGGGCACGAGCGCGCAACCGCTAGACCAGCGCCAGCTCGACCTCCGGCTCCTGATCGACGCGGGCGGAGATGTAGGCGGTGAGCACAGCATCACAGACTGCGGTACTCCCGAGGGTAAGATCAGCGGGAAAGGTGCCATGGCAGGAGAGGAGAAGAGCTGATGTCGCAATTCCACGCAGGAGCGTTCAGGCGCTACGACGAGACGCCCGACGAGGAGTTCTACGAAACACCTCGGTTCGTGACCCACATAGACGATCGGGCCATAGCAGCGGTCACCCAGCTCTACCGGGAGCACTTCCCGCCCGACGGGGCGATCCTAGACCTGATCCCCTCTACGCCGTTTTCGGCCAGAGCACCGGTCCTGTGTGATGGGATAGCTTCAGGCCCCATGAACCGCCAAGATGCGCGAATCCCAGCTAGGTCAGAAGGTGTTATGTAGAGTGCGTCAAAGGGATAATTCCCAACCAAATAGACCGCAAGAAGACGAGCAACCGCTTACCAGGCCGATCGATACCCCTTGAGGCTAAACTCCAAAGAGAGACGTGCGCCGGTAGCTGTCGCACAGAGCTCTCTAGAGATATTGGTCGAACCACTCTAGATGTGTGTTGTCAGGTTCATGCCCACAACTCCTTGATCTTGGCTTGAGAGCGTCCCAACATACGGTTGATGTAGAAAGCATAGGTGTAGGCGCAGATCTTGGCTGCAATTCGGGTTGCCAAGCCGGTAAGGGTGGTGGCCAAAGTCTCACCCAGACCGAAGACTCTCTTGAGGCTCGAGAAGCAGATCTCTATCTGCTGCCTTATCCCACGCCGCTGCTTCGCCCGCTTGGTCATTAGCGAGATCCCCAGCCTGGCCAACTCTTGCTCCAGCGGCTCGCTCCTGTAAGCGAGATCCGCAAAGACCTTGCGCACCAGATCTTCGCCCAAGTTTGCCTCGGCCAAGAGCTCCTCGGTCAGAGGGATCTCCGCGACGTTGGCGGGGGTAAGCTCGTAGCACAGAGGCACCCGGTTAGTGGCGCAGATGAGGTGCAGCTTGACTCCGTAGACGCAAAAAGAGCCCCACCTTACCCATGCGGCTTCGCTGAATCCCGCCGACTGAGAAACCTGCCTGGGATGCAATACCGAAAGCAAAGTGGAGTCTATGAGCAGGGTCTCCGGATCGCCCACCAGCTCGGGAACGATCTCCCGCCGCAGTGGCTCCAAGAAGCGCCTGAGCTTCCTCACCCGCTGGTGCAACGAGGAAGGGTGAAGCCCCATCACCCCCGGGAAGAGGTGGGCGAAGAATCTCTGGGCGTCACGCAAGAACGAGCGCTCACTCTCCACGCCTCTAAGCTGCTGGAAGAGGGAGAGGGCGATGACCTCCGAGTCTGAGAGCCGCTTGAGGGATTCGTAGCATTGAGCACGGGGATTGAGCAACGCGTAAGCGTCATCCACGAGGCAGAAGAGGACAGTCAGGGCCTCTTCCGTGTGGGCGAGGCGTCGGGCATGGCTGGGCTGGGCCATCTTTTGCTCCTTCGTGAGGGAAGACTATGTGATGGCCACCTTTCTATCTCGTACCAAGTCCACGCAACACGCAACTAGGCCAACCACTCAAGGGAACTGATGAGAGAAGAATCTCTTTGCGTCTCGCAAGAACGAGCATTCCACGCCTGCTTTGTCAGCTAGAGGACAGTGTCCTTCGACGACTCGAATAGAAGGCGCGGTCCTGCTCCGCGCGCTTGTTAGGCCGCCTGTGCTCATGCGTGGCTTCGGTTCGGACTCCTGATACCGCTACACTCTCAACGCGGCGACGCCTAAACCGGCCCTTTCACTTGTTTCGCCGATCCAGAATAGTAGCTTCCCATTGTGCTGTCTGCTGCGCCAAGCCTCGGGATTATGGTGCTCTCCATAGCAATGCACCACCGATCAGGAGGGGTATGAGATGATGCAGAATCGGAAAATAGATGTCCTCCGGCGTGATCACGACAAGCACGACCAGCCACGCCAGGTTCCAAAGGATGGTAACCCAACCGATCCATGCAGCCAGCAACCCAGATTGGAGCAAAGCGCCCCCAATGGCTGCCTGCGCCAGAAATGCCAAGACAACGTAGACGACAATGAGCGCGTAGACTTGCCTCTCATCATATCCCGTACTCAGGATGAGGCTCTCGGCTGCCACCACCAGGATCCCCGCGAACAAGTAAGCGGTGGCGCCCGTTCGTGCCAGAAGGCGGCCATCGGTATTGTGGAGGGGTCCTTCGAGCAACACAAATCCGATGGCGGTGAGAACGACGGCTGCCAGGATGAAACTCCGTTCCCACGCGAAAAAGGTGTGGCTGGGTGGGGTGCCGCCACCGGCTCCACCCCGAATCGTAAACATCAGTACACCGGCCAAATTAGCGACGAAGCCCAAGACCAAGAAAAACCCTGCTCCACGTTCAATGCTCCAAAACCATTGATCAACCATCAAGTTGCTCCTAAGCCGAGAACCTCAGCATTAGGGTGGCGAGGATGCCTGCAGCCCCGGCCGCGTAGGCGAAGAGCGCTGCCCTCTCGACGCTCAACATGCTCGCTGCGTGATCTGTCGGTATGCGTGTCTTCGTGGACATGGCCCTCACCCACCTCCTACTCGCCGTCCACACCCTCACCACTTGCTTTCGGCCTCGACTGCTTCGGCAAGCGTCCCGCTGCGCCAGCTCATGAAGATAGAGAAAGCGCAGTAGGCGAGGACTGCTCCCGCTATCTCAAGCGGCAGGTGGAAAAGGAAGTCCACGTACAGGAGCATCTGCCAGTCCTCTATGGGGGTCGAGATGTGCAAATTAAGGTGCGGCCACCAGGAGACCATCAGGTAGCCGATAGAGAGGTACATAGCCCACGCTCTCACCCGCGAGTCCGGGGAGACCTTCCTCAAGACGGGGAAGCCGAAGACGAGGAAGGAGACTCCGAGGCCCAGAAGGATGGCGTCGGCTGCGCCGAGGAACATGAAGAAGGGGATCTGCGCCGCGCTCGGCTCGGAACCCACGTCGGCGGGCGGGAAGAGGACGGGTCCGAGGAGGAAGGCCGGGACGGCCACCAACAGGGTCACGATCAGCACTTTCATCCAGCGTTTCATTCTTGTGAGCTCCTTTCATACTACGTTGCGTACTACCAAACGCGCAAAACATCCATCTAGGACGCTCCGGCCTGGTCCGGCGGGGAGACAGCCCCAAGCTGTTGCATCAGTCCTAGGGCGTCGAATTGCTCCCAGTGCTCCACCATCCTCCCATCAGCGCACCGCGAGATATCTATTCCACTTACCGCCACCCGCCTGCCGGTTGCAGGGATGCCCATGAACTCTCCTTCGTGCGTGCCACTCCAGGTGCTACGCACTGCTACCTTATCTCCCTCGGCTATCATGTCCTCAATAGTGAGGTGGAGATCGGGGAATGCCGCGCGCATCATGGCGGCGAATTGCTTGGCTCCTTCGCGCCCAGTAGGGAATCCCGGAGGAGCGGCGTGGTCGACGACGCCGGGATCGATAAGCTCATCTATAGCATCTATGTTCCCCTGGTTAATGACCTCCTCCACAAACCGGCGGTTGAGCGCCTTGTTCTCTTCTTCTGTCATGGAGAGTCTCTCCTTTCTCTTTTGCTTGCCTGCTAAGAAGTATTTTGGGTAGCCCGACGGCCCCCGTCTTTCACGTTCTTGCGGTTTTTTGCACGTTCTTGCTTTTCTCTTAAAGAGAGAAAGGCTAACGAAGGGCTTTGGGGTTGACGCCGAGGAGGCGCTTGAAGTGCCGGTTCAAATGGCTCTGGTGGGCAAAGCCGCACAAGAGGGCGATCTCAGCTATGGGCAGGGAAGTGTTACTGAGAAGCTCTTCGGCCCGCCTCACGCGACGCTCAATGACGTATTGGTGAGGAGCAAGCCCGGTAGATTCCTTGAACAAACGCGAGAAGTGATATGGGCTCATGTGTACTGTACCCGCCATCTCGGCCAGTGTCAGGTCTTTATTAGCGAGGTTGTCGCCGACGTAGTCGATCACTTCTTTGAGCGCGCGCTTGGTGAGGCCCCTGATATGCTCTGCTGCGGCCTTCCTAACGGCCTTTCTACCAAAGGAGGAGTGATCCCTGATCAGGGAGATCGACAAAGCGTTTGCCAGGGACTCGGCGTAGAGCTTGCCTCCCACAAGACCGTCGGCTTCGGCTTCCTCTTTGAGCGACAGCCCGATACGCTCGATCTGGGGGTCCGGTGCGCAGAGGCGGTGCACGATCTCTAGGTCGTCCGGATCCACCTCCACGCTCTGTGCCACCTCGCGTAAGAGGGCATCCCCTAGGCGGATTTCGAGGATATCATCCGTACGCCGTTTCCAAGACCATTCGCAGGGCAGTCCCGCAGGAACGATGGCGATCTCACCCTGGTGAAAGCGTTCTTCGTAGACCCGCCCGTCCAGCCTCTGCAACACATCGTGGGGAGAGCGCCCGAGGTAGACGAGTGTGAGATGGTACGAGACGCTGGGTGCGGCTATCTCGTCGATGTAGCCCGTGTACCGCATGAGCTCGATATTGGTCCAGCCGCGGCCCGCGCTGGTGAGCACGGGTGTCAGTCCTGGAGAGCTCTCCTCCGCAGCGCGGGGGGCTACTGCATTGTTCTCCATTGCTGGCATATAGTTCTCTTCTCTCCGCCTCCTTCTTCAGCGGTTTTGTGCTTACCGTATCTATACCTGGAAATCCGGGAAAGAGCAAGACCTCTGAAAGCTTTGTTAGAGAGGTTTTGAAGCAATAGAGTAAAAGTTTGCGCCTATAGGAAGTAGTAGGTGTTCTGGGGAGTCGACTATGTCATTCCCCTTCTATCTCATCCAACCACGCAACAGACATCTAGTGTATCGGACCATGCTCCCTCAGCGGCCTCGGGGTTAAACCGCTCGCCCGCGTCGTTGAAGAAGGCATGGTTGGCGCCATCAAACACTATCATGTCGTATGTCTTGTCCGCATCGGCGAGGGCTTCTTCTAGTTCGGGTG
>JALZEL010000270.1 GCA_030862075.1 Actinomycetota bacterium
GTCGACTTCGACACTCTGGACCCGGTCGGCGCGAGCCCCGGCGCCCTCGCGCTCACCACCTGGGGGCCTTCTTGAGCGGGATCTCCGTGATCGGGCTAGACGGGAAGCCTTTGAGCCCGGAGGCCGAAGGCCTGCTCCGAGAGGCCGCCCTGGTCGCCGGGGGCGAACGTCACCTGCGATCTTTGGGCGTGGAGCCCGAGCGTGCCGTCCTCTTCAAAGGGGATCTCTCGGAGGCGCTCTCGCGCATAGAGCGTGCGGAAGGACCGGTCGTCGTCCTCGCCTCCGGGGACCCGGGCTTCTTCGGCATCGTACGACTCCTCGGAGAGCGGTTCAGAGCAGAGAACCTGCGCGTCTTGCCTGCCCTCTCCTCCGTCGCCCGCGCCTTCGCCCTCGTCGGCCTCCCCTGGGACGACGCCGTGACCGTGAGCGTCCACGGCCGCGATCCCCGGCGCGCCCTAAACGTCTGCCGGGCCTACCCGAAGGTCGCGGTCCTCACCTCGCCCGAATTCGGCCCCGCCGAGCTTGCGAACGCCCTGGGCGGCCTGAACCGTACTTTCCTCGTCGCCGAGAAGCTGGGGGAGTCGGACGAGCGGGTGTACGAGGGCGGCGCGAGAGAGGTGGCGGCGATGGAGTGGAGCGAGCTCAACGTGGTCGTGGTCTACGACGCGGCGCGAGCGGTGGGGGAGAAGGGTTGGACCACTGCCGCCGCTTCGCCGGACCGCTGGGCGCTCCCCGAGGAGGAGTTCGAGCACCGCTCCGGCATGATCACCAAACCCGATGTGCGCGCCCTCGTCCTCGCCCGGCTCGGTCCCGGCATCGGGGACCTCGTCTGGGACGTCGGGGCCGGGAGCGGCTCGGTGGCGATAGAGTGTGCCCGCTTTGGCGCCGCCGCGATCGCCGTCGAGCGCGACGCCGAAAGCTGCGCCCGAATCCGCGAGAACGCTGCCCGCTACGCCGTTTACGTGCAGGTCGTCGAGGGCGAGGCGCCCGCGGCGCTGCGCGGCCTCCCAGAGCCCGACACCATGTTCGTTGGAGGAACCGGGAAGGACTTCGAGGGTGTCATCAAGCTCGCCGCCGTCAGGGTCCGTCGCTGCGTCGTCCTGACCCTCGTGACCCTGGAGCGGGTGGTCCCGGCCGCGAAGATTTTGGAGGACTGCGGCTTGGAGGTGGAGACCACTCTTCTACAAACCTCGCGCTTGAAAGGCGTCGGGTCCATGCACCGCCTCGCCGCCGCGTCGCCGGTCTTCGTCGTGTCGGGAAGCAGGCCGTGATCGGGCTAGTCGCGGCGACGGAGAACGGTCGCCGAAGGGCGGTGCATCTCGCCGAGGTCTGGGACGACACCCGCCTCTATGTAGGCAAGCCGAGAGAAGCTGTGCGTAGGGCCTGGGACGAGTGCGACGCACTGATCCTCTTCCTCGCCACCGGCGCCGCCGTTCGCCTCTTGTCTCCGCTGCTCGAGGACAAGCGCCGCGACCCCGGCGTGGTGTGCGTGGATGACGCTGGCAAATTCGCCGTCGCGCTCGCCGGAGGGCACGCGGGCAACGCGAATGGGCTCGCTCATCGCGTGGCGGACGCTTTAGGAACCACACCAATCATTACTACTGCGAGCGAAGTTCTCGACGTGCTATCCCTGGACTCTTTAGGGGAGGGGCTAGGGTTAGAGATCGAGGAGGGCTCGGATCTTGCGGCGGTCGGAGCCGCGCTCGTCTCGGGAGAAAAGGTGTGGCTCGTCTCGGAGCAGCGTTGGCCCGTCGGGCCGCTACCGGAGAACGTAGTACGGGTGGAGCCACCGGTGTTCCCGGATGAGCTTGAAGGGCCTTTGATCCTGATCTCCGACGAGCTCCTCGAGGCGCCGCCGGCTTCGCCTTCGGTCGTGTATCGTCCGCCGTCGCTCGTCGTCGGCGTCGGCTGCAGCCGCGGGACTGGTGCAGAGGAGATCCTGGCCCTCCTCAGAAACACCCTCCGCGAAGGCGGGTTATCGCCAAAAAGCGTCGCGATCCTAGCCACTGTGGACGCGAAGCACGACGAGGCCGGGCTGCGTGAAGCGGCGGACACTTTGGGCGTTCCGCTTCGTTTCTACATCGCCGAGGAGCTCGCACAGGCAAAGGTCCCGAACCCTTCTCCGGTGGTCGCCGGGGCCGTCGGCACCCCGAGCGTCGCCGAGGCCGCCGTGCTGACCAGCGGCGCGGAACTTCTCCTGGAGAAGCGAAAAACCGGTAACGCCACGGCGGCGATTGGGCGCCTCCCGGCGCGGGGCCGGCTCGTCCTGGTGAGCCTCGGACCGGGGGACGACGCCCTGATACCGCCGCTCGCCCGAGACGCTCTGGCCACCTCCGAGCTTGTCGTGGGGCTCGGGCAGTACGTCGAGAGGATCCGGCACCTACTGAGGCCGGGGACGCGGGTTTTGGCGCTGCCCTTAGGGGACGAGGTCGTGCGCGCCCAGAAGGCCCTCGCCGAGGTTCGCGACGGCGGGAGCGTCGCCCTGGTCTCGAGCGGGGACGTCGGCGTCTACGCGATGGCCTCGCCCGCGTTGGAGCTGGCCGGGGACAACGTCGAGGTGGTCGTCGTCCCCGGCGTCACGGCGGCGCAGGCGGCGGCCTCCCTGCTCGGTTCTCCTTTGGGGCACGACCACTGTTCTATAAGCCTCTCCGATCTCCTTACTCCCTGGGAGGTTATAGAGAACAGGGTACGAGCCGCGGCTTTGGGGGACTTCGTCGTCTCTTTGTACAATCCCCGATCTCGGGGCCGCGGCTGGCAGCTAGGGAGGGTGCGTGAGATACTGCTCGAACGTCGTCCCCCAGATACCCCGGTCGGCGTCGTCAAGGACGCTTACCGCCCGACGCAGAGCGTGACTCTGACGGAGCTCGCCTCTTTGCGCCCGGAAGAGGTAGACATGCTGACGGTCGTGATCGTTGGGAACTCGCAGACCAGGCTCGTCACCGGCCGGATGGTCACGCCGCGGGGGTACCTCTCGTGAGGAGCCCGCGCGTCTTCGCCGTGACCGACGCCTGCGCGGGCTGCGGCGCCTGCCTCAAAACCTGCCCGGAGAAGGCTATAAGACCCGCCCCCAAGGGGTATCCCTCGCCGCTCGTGATCCTCGAAGACCGCTGCACGGGTTGCGCCGAGTGCGCCGAGGTATGCCCCGTCGCGGCCTGCGTCGAGGTTCTGTTGGAGGAGGAGTGAGGCGCGTACACCCAATAGAGGTCGAGAGTATGCGCATCCTGCGCGACCTCGTTGACCTCTCACGCTTCGGGCCACTCTCGCGCGCAGTCGCCGAGCGTGTGATCCACGCTTCGGCGGACCTCGAATACGCCGAGAGCCTCGTGCTCGACGAGGGGGCTTTGGAGAACGGCCTCCGGGCCCTCCGCCGCGGGGAGCCCATCATCGCGGACGTCGGCATGGCCGCGGCGGGCATCACCGCTCGAGAGCCCCGTTGCTTCGTCTCCGATCCCCGCGCGAAGCGGCTCTCGGAGGATCTTGGCACGACCCGCTCCGCGGCGGGCTTCCGGCTCGCGGCGATGGAGGTCGGATCCGGAGCCGCCTGGGTGGTCGGGAACGCGCCGACGGCGCTCTACGAGCTCTTGGACCTGGCCGTCGAGCCCGCGCTCGTCGTCGGGCTCCCGGTCGGTTTCGTCGGCGCCGCCGAGTCGAAAGAGAAGCTGCTCGAAAGCGGGCTGCCTGCGATCACAAACCGCGGTCCCAAAGGGGGATCCGCGGTCGCGGCGGCGGCCCTGAACGCGCTCATATACCACGAGGAGGACTGACAGGTGCGAGATCTCACCGTCGCAAAAAACTGGGCCGGCAGGAAGGACGGAGAGGACAGCGACCCCGCGCTCCTCGTCGTCGGGCACGGGAGCCGGGACCCGCGGGGAGCCCGCGAGTTCCACGAGCTCGTAGCTCTCGTCAGGGAACGCAACCCGATGCTCGCGGTCGAGGGCGGCTTCATAGAGCTCTCGCGGCCCCCAATCTCCGAGTGCGTGAACCGCCTAAGGGCTGCCGGAGCGCGTAAGGTAACCGCCGTCCCCCTCATGCTCCTCGCCGCCGGTCACGCCAAGGACGACATCCCCGCCACCCTCGTGCGCGAGAAGATAAGTCACCCCGAAGTCAACTTTCGGTACGGCCGCGCTTTGGGTATCCGGCCCGAGCTCCTCGCCCTCATGGACGAACGGATCTCCGCGGCCGTCCCCGAGGAGGAGCAGGGGGAGACCGCCGTCCTCGTGGTCGGTCGCGGCTCCTCGGACCCGGACGCCAACTCCGACCTTTTCAAGATCTCACGCCTCTTCTACGAGGGCCGCCTGTACCCGATGGTGGAACCTGCCTACGTCAGCATGACCCCCCCGAACGTCCCCGCTGGCCTCGAACGCCTCAAGAGGCTCGGCGCCCGCCGGGTGGCGGTCTTCTCCTACTTCCTCTTCACCGGCGTCCTCGAGGAGCGTATCCACCGCCAGAGCGAGGAATTCGCCGCCCAGAATCCCGACGTTTCCGTCTCCTACGCGGGCTACTTCGGGCCGCACGCGTCGGTGGCGGACCTCGTTGTGGAGCGCTACCACGAGGCCTTACGCGGCGACATCCGGATGAACTGCGACGTCTGCGTCCACCGGGTCGCCCTCCCCGGCTTCGAGGAGAAGGTCGGCGCCCCTGCCACACCCCACTACCACCCCGACGAGCCAGGCCACGACCACGGCCACCATCACCACTGAGCGATGACCCTCGAAGACCGGGTGCGGGAGCTCGCCGGGGAAGTCCGGCCGCCAGACGAAGCCGCCGCGAACGCGGCGCGAGAGCGGCACGCGAGGCTCGCCAAACCGCCGGGTAGTCTCGGGAGCCTGGAGGAGCTCGGCGCGCGGCTCTCGGGGATGTCCGGAGAGGTTCCGCCGCCACTTCTCGAGAGCCCCGCGGTCGTGGTCTGCGCCGGGGATCACGGCGTCCTCGGGCGCGGCGTCTCGCCCTGGCCCAAAGAGGTCACCGCAACGATGGTCGAGAACTTCTGCGCCGGGGGTGCCGCGGTGAACGTCCTCGCCCGAACCGTCGGCGTTCGCCTTAGCGTCCTCGACGTGGGGGTGGCCGCGGATCTGGAGCGACACCCGCTCTTGAGAACGGCGAAGAAGAAAGCCGGAACGGACGACATAAGCCGTGGCGTGGCGATGAGCCGGGAGGAGGCCGCCGGGGCGATGATAAGCGGGGCCGGCATCGCCGAGGAGCTCATCGAGAGCGGGGTGGACCTGCTTGTGACCGGCGACATGGGCATCGGTAACACCACCCCCGCGGCAGCCCTGATCTCCACCTGCACCGGTCGGCCGCCGGGGGAGACCACAGGACGCGGCACCGGCATAGACGACGAAACGCACGAGCTAAAGGTCCGCGTCGTCGAGGAGGCCCTAGAGCTGCACGAACCTGACCTTCACGACCCGTTGGGCGTTCTGGCCGCGCTCGGGGGCTTGGAGCACGCAGCGATCGCCGGCCTCGTACTCATGGGGGCCGCCTACGGGGTGCCGGTCGTCCTCGACGGGGTCGTCTCGAACTCGGCGGCCCTGATTGCCCACGCCTTGGCCCTGGATTGCGCAGCGTACCTGATCGCCGGCCACCTCTCGGTCGAGCCGGGAGCGGCGGTGGCACTCGAAGCTTTGGGTCTAGAGCCGGTCCTAGACTTCAAGATGCGGCTCGGGGAGGGGACCGGCGGCCTTCTGGCGGTGCCGATATTGCAGGTTGCGGCGCGCGTCTTAGGGGAGATGGCGAGGATGGGAGAGGCGGGAGTCGGTTGCGTGCCTTGATCCGGGAAGCGGTAGAGCGATTGGGGAGCCCGCTGGCCATCCGGGTAGACTTCCACGAGGAGATCGACTCGACCCAGAGGCGCGCTCACGAGCTGGCTCGCGAGCGCGCCCCGCATGGGACGCTCGTGATCTCGAAAGTTCAAAAAGGCGGGCGGGGCCGCCTTGAGCGAAGTTGGGGTTCCCCCTCGGGTGGTATCTGGATGTCGCTCGTCCTCCGGCCGAAGATACCGTCTCACCTCACACCCCGCATCACCCAGGCCGCTGCCGTAGGCGTGGCGAAGGCGCTCTGGAGCTTAGGGGTCGAGGCCCGCATAAAATGGCCTAACGACCTGCTCGTCGCTAAGCCCGACGAGGCTATGGGACGCAAGATCTGCGGCATCCTCGCCGAGACCGGCGCTACAAACCTCTTTGCAAAGCGATTCGGTCCCGGTGACGACAACCGTGTAGACTACGTCGTCCTTGGCATCGGCCTCAACGCCAACCTAGATCCCGAAGACTTGAACGTCCCCGACCGCGAGGTCGCCACCCTCCGGTCCGAGTTGGGGCGTGACGTGGACCTCATAGAGCTGCTCGGCACCCTCCTCTCCGGCCTCGACGTCGAGTTCGGGAGAATCGAAGACTTCGGCGCCGTCCTCGACGACTGGCGGGCCCTGGACTGCACTCTGGGGAAGCTGGTGCGGGTAGAGCGCTTCGGGGAAGTCCTGGAAGGTCGGGCCGCGGACCTTACCCCGGAAGGTGCCCTGCTCCTCGAGACGCCGGAGGGCACCGTCGAACTCTTCGAGGGCGAGGTGGAACACCTCCGGCAGGAAGGAACGTAAAGTACGCGTCGCCTGCGCCAACCGCATTGGCAACAACTACCTCGGCCGTCGTTGAATCAACGAGAAGGTCCGCGTACGGTGACGCGGGCTCTAGACTCTGGTGGAGCGGCCCGCATGCTCATAGCAGCCAGCCGCACCTAATCCCCTCGTGGCCCTCAACGGCGGCGATGACCTTTGCTGCGTAGGCCAGAACGTCGGTGTGTAGGTGGTTGATGCATCCTCCTCACTTGCTAAGGGACCGGGGCTCCCCCTTGAGGTTACCCCAGCCCGGTTTGGGGCTGCTCCACTTTAGGCATATAGGTGATACCCCTACGTCTTTTTGCCAAGGAGGATGAGCAGAACGATGGACGACAAGACGCAGAAGCGAGCGCAGACCTTGCTGTCGATAGCCATAGCGATGGGCCTCTCCCGCCCGGTGAATAGGTTTATCGACGAACGGATACCGGAACGCAGGGGCGCGAAGGACGACCTGCTAGAGGCCGCCCTACAGGGGGCGGTGAGGATGGCAGCGTTCTTCGCGGCTTCTGTGCTCATACGGAAGTTGTCCGAGATGCGGCGCTGACCCCTAGGGGACATGAGAGGCTTGACGCTGGGCTGGCGCCTCGCAGCGTCTTCGTAGGGCGGATTTCTAGGGCTCGAAGCGGCAATTACAGGCTTATAGGGCCGTTGCAGGGTCGTCTACCGAACCGTTGTGCTTACGCGTAAAGTAGGGTGTCACTGCCTCAAGGGTTCGTACAAGCCTAGCTTGCGGCTACGGTTTCGGGGCGCTTGAAGTAGTTTTTAGGGATTGGAGCACGGCCTGATGCTACTCAGGTGAAGCTGAGCAACAGGATGAAGCCAAACAGGCAACCAATCCTACAAGCTCCCTGCCCCAGGCAAGCTACTCGATGCCCCCTATGCTGTCCGTGCGGCCGGTGCCGCATACAGCATCTAGCACCAGCTCATCGCCCCGCAGCTTCAGACGCTTCAACACTTACTGCCCCCAAGAGAACTGCGGATCGGAGAGCCGGTGGTAGGCCGTAGCATCCCATTCCGGGGAGCGTAGGTTGGATGGTTGTGCCGGCACGAGCGTCTCCTTCCTGCTGGCACCGAGCATCGGAAAACCATGCGTTATTGTGGTTGGGTACTTCACGCTAATCGCCTCACCTATCCCTACAAGGGTAGAGCGAAGCGATCGACGGCATGCTCTACCGCTTCTCCAGCGGCACCCAGAAGCGGTCCTTGGGGCCCGTGTATCTGGATTGCGGGCGGATGAGCCGGTCCTGGCCTCGCTGCTCCATGCAGTGCCCCGTCCAGCCCGCCACCCGGCCTATGGCGAAGGTAGGGGTGAAGAGACCGGTGGGCAGCCTCAGCCCGTGCAGGAGCAGCGCCGTGTAGAACTCGACGTTGGTCTTAAGGTTGTGCCCCGGCTTGTACTTGGCGAGCAACCTAAGCGCCGTCTTCTCCACCTCGAGTGCCAGCTCGTACAGGGCTACATCACCGCCGCTCGTGTATAAGCGTTTAGCGGCGGCTGCGAGCACGTCGGCCCGGGGGTCGCGTACCTTATAGACACGGTGGCCGAAGCCCATGATGCGCTCGCCCCGTTCGATCTTCTCGCGCAGGTAGGGCTCGGCCTGGCCCGCCTCCCCGATCTCGAAGACACTATCTAGCGCCGGACCGGGCGCGCCCCCGTGCAGCGGACCTTTGAGCGCGCCGATCGCCCCGACTACTGCCGAGACCACGTCCGACCGGGTCGAGACGATCACCCTCGCGGCGAAGGTGGAGGCGTTGAGGCCATGGTCCGCCACGGTATTCAGGTACGTCTCCAAGGCCCGGGCGAACTCGTCGCTTGGGACTTCGCCGGTAAGCATGTACAGGTAGTTTGCGGCATGGCCCAACTCAGGATCGGGCACCACGGGCTCCTTCCCGTTCAGCATCCGCCAGTAGGCCGCCACTATCGTGGGGAAGCGCGCCACCAAGGCTAGAGCGTCGCCGTAAAACTCGTCCTCTGTTAGAGCATCGACCGGCGTGCCTATGCTCAGGGTGCCGGCCGCCATCCGCAGCGCGTCCATCACCGGTCCTCGTTCGGATGC
>JALZEL010000274.1 GCA_030862075.1 Actinomycetota bacterium
CGGGTCGCGTTCTTGCACCGTGGGAAGCTGGTCGTCGAAGGGACGCCTGAGGAACTTATCTCCCCTCTCGAAGGCACGCGGCGCATGGTCGCGACGCTCCGGAACCCGATCGAGTACGGCGCCGTCGCAGAGGTACCGGGCGTCGAGCGGGTGGTGACGGAGGGTCGGGACCTGCTGGTGCACTGCGAGGAGAGGCCGGGCATCGTCGCCGACGTGGTCGCGGGCCTGGTCCGCGCGGGCGGGGACGTCGCGGAACTCTCGGTGCGGCGGCCGAGCCTGGCGGACGCGTACGTGAAGTTGACGGGGGAGGCGCTCGAAGACGATGAAGCTTAACCCGCCGGACGCCTACTGGAAAAAGGACGTCGTCCTGTTCTTCTCCAAAAGGTTCGCGCTACTCATAAAGATGCTCTACCCGGTAATGCTCATAGTCCCGGTGGCGGCGAGCGCCCTTCCGGCGCAGTACGCCGCGGCAGTGGTCGGGATCGTGGCGATCATGGCCGGGACCTTCGGGGCCGGTGAGTCTTTGACGGCGGATCTGAACGACGGAATCTTGTTGCGCCTCGCCTTAACGCCCCTCTCGCCACGGCGCATAGTCTTTGAGGTCTTGGCCGTAAACGCCGTCCTGGACTTTATCCAGCTTTTGCCCGCGCTGCTCTTGATCTACGCGCTCCACCCGGCGCCGCTCGTTTGGATACTGGCCGCGACCTTCGGGGTGTTCGCGACGCTCGTGACGGCGAACTGCATCGGTATCTTTATCGCCAACTTCACCTCGTCCCCGGCGGACGTTCTCCTGTACGCCGCGGCGATCCTGGTACCCCTGATCTACGTCTCCGGCTTCTTCCGCAACCAGAACCCTACCGGTGTCTCGGCGGCCGTCCGCGACTTCGTCCCCTTCGCCTACATGAACGACGCGCTGAAGGAGGTTTTCGGCCTCGCGACCGACACCGCGCCCCTCGAAGTATTCGTTTACCCGAGCATCATCGCCGCCGCTCTCGCCTTCTGCGTGTGCTTGACGGCGCCGCGGCTCCTCTCGCCCCGGCTCTAGCGGGATCGCTGGCGTCCACGCGAAGCGGTTTCGGCCGCTACCACGTCTGGGTATCCTTGCCCCCGACGGGCAGCGTGAGGCTAGGGGCATTCTGTGGTCGACAAAGGAGAAATGGTAGAAGCTCTCGAAGAAGCCGTCCGGCTTCTGGAATCGGTAAAGGCGGCCCCACGCTCCCTCGGAGAGCTCGACTTCGACGACGCACGGGTAGACGGCTACGTCACGACCGCCCTGACCGCCGCCCGATCGGCTTTGGCGGTAGCCACAGAGCGTCACGACCCTGAAAACGACCGGTAACCCGACGACCCTCGTGTAGCTGCGCCATCCCCTCTCTCTGCCCCCTCTCTGGGCTGCGAGCCCGGGCGTTCAATACGCCAATCCATTATGCTAGTATGGATCGTGGCAAAAACCTTTGGGAAGTGGTAGGAGGAGTAGCTATGGGCCCTGGAGCTGCTCTTCGATGCCAGCCTTGCAGCGTCGCTCCAGATCCTTGTGCCTCCGCCACCGGGCGAGGAGGCCGGGGCGCTTGCCGAGCGTGCGCGAGCCGCTGCGACGGATTACGGAAAGGCGGCCGTTCTCCAGCCGTCCGACGGCGAGAAACGAGGTGCGCGGATCCATGTCAGGGACCGCGAAGTCGTGGTACAGGAGCGCGGCCGGTGAGCTCTCGGGCGGCGGAGGTTCGCCGGCGCCTGGGAACCTGACGGGGATACGGTCGGCGTCCCAATCCTCCACGCGGACGGTCTCGGCAGTAAGTTCTCCGCCGGATACGTGAGCGAGGACGGCATGATCCGGCGTCTCGCGCCGGGCGTTGGGCCGTGGCTCTCCGGTTTCGTAGAGGCGCACGATGAGGCGCGGCACATACCACCAGTTCTCGCGTAGCAGGAGCGGGCTGTCTATCAGCTGGCGGTCGGGCGGGAACTTGAGGAGCTCTTGATGCAGGAGCTTCTCGCTGAACAGCTCCCCGTCCGGATCCTGGATAACCTCAGCTCTGGCCGTCACGGATAGGGGGCTCCATCCTACGTAGGCGAGCCGCGAGTCGTGGAACACAAGAGCCGTTTGCGGGGAAGCGGAGATCTCTCGCGCCAACCCCAGGCGGGCGTAGGCGAGGGTGAAGGCGGCGTCTCCGTCGAGCAGCAGGGGTGTCACGGGCATGAGGCGAGGCGTGCCGTCGGCGCCAGTATGGGCGAAAGTGGCGACGGCGGCCATCTCCGTCGTGGTTTTTAGGGTTTGGCTATCGTATACGGTCATACGCTTGTTATGATACCTGCCATCGTATATAGTGGTTTATGGGCGCGAGGAGTGCGCTCCGCAGCGCCGGGGAAAAAGCAGAGCAATCTGCAGGAGGAGGAGATAGTATGCCGGCGGTAGTGGTAGCGATCCTGGTATTTGTAGCCTTTTTCCTTGGCTACCGTTTCTATTCCAAGTATCTCGCCGAGAAAGTCTACGCCCTGGACAAGAATTTCAAGACGCCATCGCACGAGTTCGAGGACGGGGTGGACTACGTTCCGACCAACAAGCACGTCCTCTTTGGGCACCACTTCACGTCGGTGGCGGGGGCGGCGCCTATCGTTGGGCCGGCCATCGCCGTGTTCTGGGGCTGGGTGCCGGCACTGGCCTGGGTAGTCCTTGGCACGCTGTTCGCTGCCGGGGTCCACGACTTCGGCGCGCTGGTGGTCTCAGTCCGCAACCGGGCGCAGAACATAGGGACGTTGGCCTCATCGGTCATCAACGCGAGGTCCCGTACGCTATTCTTGTTAATAATATTCTTCCTGTTGACCCTGGTGAACGCGGTCTTCGCGGTGGTGATCGCGAACCTCTTCATTCAGTTCCCGGGATCGGTCATCCCGATCTTCCTGGAGATCCCGATAGCGATCTTCATCGGCCAGTACATCTACCGGCGCCGGACCTCCGCGCTCGTCCCGTCGCTCATCGGCGTGGGTTTGCTCTATCTCTCCATCCTCTTGGGGAACGCCTGGCCCGTAGACCTCAGCCCGGTCGCCTCGGCGATAGGGTTGGATGCCCGGACGCTGTGGATAATCATCCTGTTCGCCTACACCTTCGTAGCCTCGCGCAT
>JALZEL010000277.1 GCA_030862075.1 Actinomycetota bacterium
ACTCTATAGTGGACGCGCTCTCGCCCTACGGCATCACGCACGTAGACATGCCGGCCTCGCCGTGGAAGGTGTGGCAGGCGATCCAGGACTCCCAGGGCCGCGACGCTGGCACCCGCGACGCCGACCTCTCGGGCCGCCCGTCGCAGACGATGGAGAGCACCGGGACCACGGAGCCTGGCGAGGGAACCGCGAACCCCGACGGACCGACTGGAGGTGATCGGCAATGATCCCCCTGGCCTTCGACTACGAGGTCGCCGAGTCGGTGGACCACGCCGTCGAGCTCCTCGGGCAGCACGGCGATGAGGCCAAACTCCTCGCCGGCGGCCACTCCCTCCTGCCGATCATGAAGCTCAGGCTCGCCGCCCCCGCGGTCCTCGTGGATCTCGGGCGCGTCGAGGAGCTGAAGTACGTCCGCGACGAGGGCGGCCACATCGCCATCGGCGCGATGACCCGCCACACCGACGTGGAGCACGACCAGTTCTTGCAGGAGCAATGTGGCCTCCTCTCCTACACGGCCTCGCTCGTCGGGGACCCGCAGGTGCGCCACCGCGGCACGATCGGGGGCTCTGTCTCCCACGGCGACGCCGCCTCGGACCTGCCGAGCGCCCTGATCGCCCTCGAGGGCACGTTCGTCGTAAACGGCCCGAGCGGCGAGCGGACCATCGCCGCGGGCGACTTCTTCGAGGACTACCTCGAGACGGACCTCGCTCCTGACGAGGTCCTCACGGAGATCCGGGTCCCCAAGCTGGGCCCGAACACCGGCTGGTCCTACAAGAAGTTCAACCGCCGCGCCCAGGACTGGGCCGTGGTCGGGGTCGCTGCCGTGGTCGAGAAGTCCAACGGCAACGTAGGCTCGGCCCGCATCGGGCTCACCAACATGGGCTCGACGCCCTTGAGGGCCACCGCCGCCGAGGGCGCGCTCTCGGGCGCGGACGCGGGCTCGGTCGCCGAGGCGACGAAGAACGCCGACGAGGGCACGAGCCCCTCCTCGGACATCGCGGCATCGAGCGAGTACCGGCGGCACCTGGCCCGCGTCCTCTCGCGGCGGGCCGTCGAGGAGGCCCTGGGCCGTTGACCGAGGCGACTGACGAGCGCCGGGGGGCGCTGCCCCCCGGCGTTTCGCGTTCTCTGGAACTTCAAGAGAGGCTTCGGGAGGCCGGGTACCTGGCGGATGAGGGTCTGTCTACGGCGATCTTTCTGGCCATGAAGCTTGGCCGTCCGCTCTTCCTCGAAGGCGAAGCCGGAGTTGGCAAGACCGAGGTAGGCAAGGTAGTTAGTAGGCTCCTCGACACCCCCCTCATCCGGCTTCAGTGCTACGAGGGTATAGACGTCAACCAGGCCGTCTACGAATGGGACTACGCCCGCCAGCTTTTGCACATCCGTACGGCTGAGGCTCTTGGGACGACGGAGGACCGGGAGCGCTTCGAGGATGAGCTTTACACCCGGCAATTTTTGGTCAGCCGGCCACTCTTACAGGCGCTCGAGCATCGGGGCGAGAGCCCGCCGGTCCTGCTCATAGACGAGGTCGACCGAGCAGACGACGAGTTTGAGGCTTTTCTATTAGAGATCCTTTCGGATTTCGCGATCACCATCCCTGAGGTTGGGACTATAACGGCCGAACGTCCACCGGTGGCCGTCCTGACCTCGAACCGGACTCGCGAGGTCCACGACGCGCTGAAGCGCCGCTGTTTGTATTTCTTCATAGACCACCCCAGCCTGGAGCGAGAGGTGGAGATCGTACGCCTCAGGGTTCCCGGAGCCGAGGAGAACCTGACCCGGCAGGTGGCGGTAGCTGTGCAGGGCTTGCGGAATATGAACCTCTACAAACCACCCGGCGTGGCCGAGACTCTGGACTGGACCGAGGCGCTGGTGGCTCTAGGGGCGAAGGAACTAGACGAGGCCCTGATCGAGGCTACTTTGGGCTCGGTTGTGAAGTACCGCGAGGACCAACAGCGGGCTTTAGGCGGAGTCTTCAACTTGCTTACGGGAGGGGCCGGTGGCGCCTGAAGCCCTCCCGATGCTAGACGCGGCGGTGGCCTTCGGACGTCTTTTGAGACGGGCCGGGCTCGCTGTTGGGCCCGACCGGGTAGTAGAGTTCACTCGGGCTCTTGAGGAGCTTGACCCTACCCGACGCGAGGACGTCTACTGGGCTGGGCGGGTGACGCTCTGCTCTCGCCGGGAGGATCTGGAGCTCTACGATTGGGCGTTCCAGGTCTTCTGGGAAGGGGCGAAGAAACCTCCATCCTTTCGGCCACCGCGTTTCCGGCTCTCGGTCTCCCTGACCAACGACTCCGTGCGACCGCCAAAAAAGTCCGTCAAGAAAGACGAGAAAGGAAAAGAGGCGGTCCGGCTCCGTTACAGCCCCGTAGACGTGCTGAGAAAGAAGGACTTCGCCCTCTACACAGCCGCGGAGTTCGCCGAACTGCACAAGCTGCTGGCAGACTTGAGCCTCTCCGGAGCGCTCCGGAAGAGCCGGCGCCTCGAGCCTGCCCCCCGGGGGCGCCACGATCCCCGCGGAACCCTGCGCGGTGCTCTACGCACCGGCGGAGAGCCCATGCGCCACCGCTTCCGGCGTACCAGAAGCCAACCCCGGCGGGTGGTGCTCCTGTGCGACATCTCCGGCTCGATGTCCCCCTACAGCCGGGCTCTTCTAAGGTTCATGCACGCGGGTGTGATCTCGGGGGAGCGCCTCGAAGCCTTCGTCCTCGGCACCCGCCTCACCCGCCTAACGCGGGAGCTCGCCACCCGCGACCCTGACCGGGCCCTCAAGGAAGCCGCTGGAGCCGTTGAGGACTGGTCCGGGGGTACCCGGCTCGGGGACACCATAAAGGAGTTCGTGGACCGCTGGGGGCAACGCGGCATGGCCCGCGGCTCGGTGGTGGTGATACTCTCCGACGGCTGGGACCGGGGGGATGTAGACGTGCTCGCCGAGCAGATGATGCGCCTGAGCCGCCTGGCCTACAAGGTCATCTGGGTCAATCCCCTAAAGGCTGCTCCTGGCTACCAGCCGCTCGCAAAAGGTATGGCTGCGGCGCTCCCCTACGTAGACGACTTTCTCTCCGGCCACAACTTCGAGGCTTTAGATGAGCTCGCCCGCGCCATCGCCGAAGCTGCCGGGCGAGACCGATGGAATATATGAAGGATTAAGATACAAAAGGAGGCGCGGATGAACCCAGTCGTAGACAAGGTCGCGCAGTGGCGCGAGGAGGATAAGAAGGTAGCGCTCGCCACGGTCGTAAAGGTCGAGCGGTCCGGGCCGTTGGGAGCGGGCACCTCGATGGCCGTCTCCGAGGACGGGCAGGTCGTGGGGTCTGTGAGCGGCGGGTGCGTGGAGCCAGCGGTCTTTGAAGAGGCTTTAGACGCTATAGGGAGCGGCAGGCCAAGGCTCCTGAGCTACGGAATCTCCGACGACGAGGCCTTCGGGGTGGGCCTGACCTGCGGCGGGATCATCCACATCTTCGTCGAGCGGGTGGACTGGTGATGGGAGACATCCTCGCCCACTGGCACGAGGCCCTCGCTACCCAGTCACCGGTTGCGGTGGCGACGCTCGTCGAAGGTCCGAACGTTGGTGGCAAACTTCTCGTTGCTCCCGAAGAACACGTCGGCACCGTCGGGAACGAGGACCTCGACCGGGCGGTCGTGGAAGCGGCTCGGGGCATGCTCGAGAGCGGGCGGACCGGGATGATCCACTTCGGACCGCGCGGGCAGAGGCGGATGGAGGAAGTGACGGTCTTTATCCAATCCTTCGCCCCGCCGCCCCGGATGTACGTCTTTGGGGCCATAGATTTTGCGAGCGCGGTGGCGAGGATCGGGAAACACATGGGCTACCGGGTAACCGTCTGCGACGCGCGGGCCGTCTTCGCCACCCGCGACCGGTTCCCGACCGCCGACGAGGTCGTCGTCGCCTGGCCGGACGAGTTCTTGAAGACGGCGGAGGTGGACAAGCGGACGGTCATCTGCGTCCTGACGCACGACCCAAAGTTCGACGTGCCGGTCCTCGTGGAAGCGCTAAAAACGCCGGCGGGGTACATCGGGGTGATGGGTAGCCGCCGGACGCACAACAACCGGACGGCGCGTTTGAAAGAGGAGGGAATCACCGACGAAGAGCTTTCGCGCATCTCCAGCCCCGTAGGGTTGGATATCGGGGCGCGCACGCCGGAGGAGACAGCCGTCGCGATAGCCGCCGAGATCATAGCCTTAAGAACCGGGCACTCGGGTGGGCGGCTCTCGCAGCGCTCAGGGCCCATCCACGCGCCGGAGCCCGACACGCCTCCTTCGCCGGACGCGAGGGACGCGGCCGTTGCGCGGGAACGCTCAGGATGAGCCGCTGAGCGGGGTCTCGGCCGTTTTGCTCGCCGCCGGAGCGGGGAGCAGGTTCGGGGGCGGGAAGCTCCTGGCGCCTTTGGGAAGACGGACCCTGATCGAGGCTACGCTCCTCGGGCTGCGCGGGGCACCGGTGGATGAGATAATCGTCGTGGTTGGGTCCGAAGGGGAAAGGTTGCGCAAGGTGGGCACTTCGTACGGGGCACGCGTCGTCGAAAACCCGGCCTGGGCGGAGGGGATGTCTGCTTCGGTGCGGACCGGCCTGTACGCCTGCGCGCCGTCGACGCGGGCAGCGGTCGTAACGCTTGCGGACCAACCGCTCGTTGGTGCAGAGGCGGTAGGAAGGCTCGTCGAGTCTTTCGAGAAGGGAGCGAAGGTGGCGGTGGCGACCTACGGCGGCGAGCAGCGCAACCCGGTGCTCTTCGCCCGGGAGGTCTGGCCGCTCTTAGAGAGCGAGCTCTCGGGGGACCAGGGGGCGAGGGTGTTCTTGAGACGTCACCTGGAGCTGGTCTCGGAGGTGCCTTGCGATGACGTAGCGGACCCGGCCGACGTGGATACTGTTGGGGACTTGCGGCGCCTGGAAGAGAAACTTTCGGCTTCTTCGGGCGACTCCGCAATCGGTCAAAGGAGGAACAGATGAAGCTGGAGAACGAGTTTACGGTCAACACCCCGGTAGATGAAGCGTGGAAGGCGATGCTGGACCTCGAGAAGGTGACGCCCTGTCTGCCAGGGGCGCAGCTCACGGAGCAGGTCGGCGACGAGTACCGGGGAGAGATGACGGTCAAGATGGGGCCCGTCACGGCCAAGTACAACGGGACGGTGAGCTTAGAAGAGGCTGACGAGTCAGCGCACCGGGCCGTGGTCAGGGCCGAAGGCAAAGATGCTCGGGGCCAGGGGACGGCTTCGGCTACCATCACCTCCACTTTGCAAGAGGAGGGGAGCGACACTACCCGGGTACGCGTCGAGACCGACATGCAAATCACTGGCCGTGTAGCCCAGTTTGGCCGGGGCATGCATCAGGACGTGGCGGAGAAGGTTATGGGCCAGTTCGCCGAGTGTCTGGAGAAGGAGCTCTTCTAGAAAGGGGACACAAGGGCATGAAGCTGGAGAACGAGTTCACGGTCGACGTACCGGTAGAAGATGCCTGGAACGTGCTGCTCGACCTCGAAAGGGTGACCCCTTGCCTGCCGGGTGCGGCCCTGACGGAGCAATCCGGCGGTGACGAGTACAAGGGAGAGATGAAGGTCCGGCTCGGACCCGTCACGCAAGAGTACAACGGGACGCTCAGGATCGAGGATGCCGACGAGTCGGAGCTCCGGGCGGTGCTCAAGGCCGACGGCAAGGACGCCCGCGGGCAGGGG
>JALZEL010000287.1 GCA_030862075.1 Actinomycetota bacterium
CCGGCGTAGCGGCAGGCTTCCGCCACGAGTCCAGCGACAACCTCGATCTCCTCCACGTTCCTCGGCGCGTAGATCATTACCACGTTTTGCGGTATGTAGCCCATGCGGGCCACAGGGTGTTGCTCGGCCCAGCCTTTCTCCACAGCTGCTTGGGCGACTTCTGGTGGGAGCGCAGCGTGCAGGCTGCCGTCGGGCATGGGGTGAATGTGAGCGAATTCCCGCCCGATCATGAACGCCTCAGGCGGACCAGCCGGGACCTCCTCGCGGAGCCACAAAGCGCGGGCCCCGGGCACCGAGATGGCGCTTGGGCGCTCCTCCACACTGGGGAGGGCGAAGACCCTCCGAGCCAGTTCCTCCACTACCTCGTCACGCTCTGGGTTCTGCTCTAGCTGGGTGTGCGGGTTGGTGGGCGTGGTCCTCGGCCGGGACCCGCTCCTCTTCGGTAGTACACTCACATTCATCTTTTTGCCTACCTTACCTCTCTGCGCTCTGGCCGGCGTCGAGAGCCACAGATTCGGTCCGCGATCGATTTCGTAAGCCCCTACCCATAGATCATACACCCCACCAGCCCGGCCGAGTCTCTCATCCTGTCGCTCCCTCTCGATAGTCGGAAAGCGTCGGCTCGTTCGCGCCGGCACGGCGGTAGTGCCCCTCTTTGACGCGCTAGTAGCGTCGGCCGCGCTGGCGGCGTATCTCGAAGCTTTTTACTCAACGCGAGGATCGTGCATGTGGGTAGACGCCGCCCGCAAGAGGTGCGTTTCGCACTGACACCGGTGGATCAGAAGGGCAGAGGTTAGATAGTTTAAACCTTAGGATGTGTAGTGCGGAGGTGCTCACCTGAGAGAAAAAGATGCTGACAGACCGCCAGCACAACCACCTACGTCTGCAATTGTATTTTCCTCGTTCCCCAGTACCCCGTTCACCTAGAGGACCTTCGTTATTGTAGCTCTTACGCCCTGACGACGGTCCTCTCCGGAATGGGCGCTCCCGCGTCCGGCCGTTTGGTCAACGTTAGGAGACGCTGCGACCAAGTCAGCTCGGACGCCGGTTTCTTTTCGATGTGCTCATAATGTATTGCTAACCGACCATCTTCTTCGGCGACCCTGAAGTAGTTTAGGCGGAACAATGGATAATAAACTGGCGGTAGGTATCCGAACAAGACTGGCACCTTCTTCGGCAGCTTCAGCCACGTGCCGGTGTTTATTACGACCTTCCCGTCCACTTCTTTGAGGGAGGCGTTATGGGTGTGGCCGTAAACGAAGATGGCCACCTCCGGATCCTTCTTGAACACCTGCTTGGCCGCTTCGAGATAAGGGGCGTCCGCTTCTTTCGCCGGTGCTTTGGTCTTGAGTATGTGATACCTGTCGAGGGTCTTGAACACATCTCTGAGAAGAATACCTAAGGGGATCGCTGCAGGGATGGCCGCGAGCAATATGAACAAGGCGATGAGGCCCTCGATCAACAGGACCGCCCGCAGGACTTGCCCGGTAATCCCCAGAGAACTCGTCAGCGGGTTGTCCAGGATGGGGTTGAAGTTGAGGAGTTCGAACGCT
Source organism: Actinomycetota bacterium (assembly GCA_030862075.1). Lineage (GTDB taxonomy): Bacteria > Actinomycetota > Rubrobacteria > Rubrobacterales > Rubrobacteraceae > Rubrobacter_F. The sequence goes on from JALZEL010000287.1 coordinate 1,554, forward strand.
TCTAGGAACCAGCTGAGTACCACGGCAACGCCGAATGCGAGCAACAGCAGGATAGGCAGCAGAACTAACCGTAGCAACGGGCCCATCTCCCGATAGAAATAGTTGGAGATGGTCCACGTTGGGATCTCCGTTAACGGCATAACTGCTTGAACGTCCTTGAGCCAGTTGCCTCGTCCGAACTCCGAGTGCCTCCCCGCCGTGCCGACTATACCGGCCGTGACAAAATAGCCCATTGGCTGAGCGTACGGGTTGCCGAAATCAGGCATGTGGTTGCGCTCGTCGTGCTGCTGGCCGTGCTCTATCCAGATCTTCTTTCCGGCTACTTCCCGCGTGATAGACACTTTTGGGACGAGGTTTAGATTGTAGTCCTTCAAGCGGTCGATATATTCTGGATAGCAGGCTAGCTCGTAGTCGTGGTTGCCGGGCATGAGCGTGATCGGTATCTTGCTGCCAGTCTCCTTCAACTGCTCGAATAACCTCGGCTGTTGGTCGATCAACGCCTCGAGTTTCTCTGCGCCCTTTAGCGTCGTGAACTCCCACAACCCGAAAGCGTCTCCGTTGATGATCAGCTCGGCGTCTTGGTGCTGTTCGAGTGACTTCAGGAACTCGATCAGTTCGTCCTCGAAGTCGCAGTTCTGGAGTTCACCGTCACCGCCGATGTGCATGTCGCTGAT
>JALZEL010000301.1 GCA_030862075.1 Actinomycetota bacterium
GCTTACGCAGACTCGATCTCGGACCTCCCCATGCTCGAGGCCGTCGGCAACCCGGTGGCCGTCAACCCCGACGCCCGCTTGCGCGCGGCCGCCAAAGGACGCGGCTGGCGGATCAAAACCTGGCGCAAGAACGGCGCGGCGGACGCCTGAATGAAGTGCTCGCCCTAAGTTACAAAAAGAGCGTCCCGCGCTACCTCCTCATGCGCGCCGGGGCCAAACGCATAAAGGGCCTCGACACAGGCCGCCTCTCCCCGCTACAGCTCGAAGAGATCCCGGAACCCGAGCCCCCGACTCCCGAGTGGATACGCGTAAAACTCCTCCTCTCCGGCATCTGCGGCTCGGACTTGGGCACCCTCTCCGCGGAGAGCTCGCCGTACTTCTCGCCCCTGACCTCGCCGCCGTTCGTTATGGGACACGAGATCGTAGGCGTGGTGGCGGAGGACAACTCCGGCTTCGAAGCGGGGGAGAGGGTCGTCGTGGAACCGGCTTTAGGCTGCGCGGTCCGCGGCATCGAACCTCCTTGCGCCTACTGCGCCTCCGGGTGGTACGCACAGTGCGTGAACGTCGCGAAGGGCGACATATCCCCTGGCATCCAGACCGGTTTCTGCAACTCGACGGGCGGGGGATGGTCGGAGGGGACCCTCGTCGCCCACCCTTCACAGCTCCACCGCGTCCCGGAGAACGTGCCTGACGAGGCGGCCGTGGCGATAGAGCCATTGGCCTGCGCGGTGCACGCGGCGCTCAAAGCGAACCCGGGTCCGGACGAGACGGCCCTCGTGATTGGGGCCGGTAGCGTCGGGCTCTTCGTCGTCGCGGCCCTCAAGAACCTTACGGACACCGGACGTATCGTCTGCCTCGCCAAGCACGAGCGACAGAGAGAAGAGGCTTTGAGGCTCGGGGCAGACGAGGTCGTGCACCCGAAGGAGACCTACGACGCGCTCCCGAAGGTGCTCGGCGCGGAACGATACAAACCCGAGCTCGGCAAGCCCGTGGTGATGGGCGGAGCCGACAAAGTCTTCGATTGCGTCGGCGCGCCGGGGACGATAGAGGACGCGGCGCGTCTGGCTCGTCCCGGCGGGGAGGTGGCACTCGTCGGGATGCCGAGGGCGCGTAGCTGCTTAGACCTCACAGCCCTCTGGCACAAGGAGATAATGCTCGCCGGCACGTACGCCTACGGCCTCGAGGAGTACCGGGGCGAGCGCGTAAGCAGCTTCGAGGTGGCGATGAGGGTCGCCCCCGAGATAAAGCTCGCGTCGCTCGTCGGGCCGCGCTACCGCCTCGGGGAGTACCGGGAGGCCATCGCCGCCGCCCGCGCCGCCGGGCGCAACGGCTACGTAAAGGTTGCCTTCGATCATCGAGACTAGCAGGGAGATTAAGAGATGAGCCGACCCGGTTTTACGACCATTTTGGACAGCACGAGCCCCCCGATGTGGTTCTATGCGGGGGATGGGTTCCACTATGAGAAGCTCCCGGAGGGGACGCGCGTGGTCTACCCGCCCGGTCCCGTCGATCCCCTCAACGACCCCTACGTTGCTATAGAGCGGGCGCTCTTGATGCCGATGGAGCTGGAGCCGTTGCACGAGCTCCTCTTTCCCGGCATGAAGCTCACCATTGCCTTCGACGACATCTCCATACCGCTGCCACCGATGCAACGACCGGACATCCGGCAGATGATCATAGAGAAGGTGCTGGAGAAGGCGTACGCCAAAGGCGTCGAGGACATACACCTCATAGCGGCGTTGGGGTTGCACCGCCGGATGACCGAAGGCGAGCTAAGGCACAGTTTGGGCAAGACGATCATGTCTCGCTTCTACCCCGACCGTCTCTACAACTACGACGCCGAAGACGAGGAGGGCAACGTCGTTATCGGCGAAACGGAAGAGGGCGAGGAGGTCAGCGCGAGCCGCCGCGTCGTCGAGAGCGACCTGCTAGTCTACGTGAACGTCAACTTCATCCCGATGGACGGTGGCCACAAGTCCGTGCACACCGGCCTCGCGCCCTACTCCTCCATCCGGCACCACCACAACCCGAAGACGCTGGAGCGCACCCGCTCCCTGATGGATCCGCCAAACTCCGCCATGCACGGCTCCATAAACCGGATGGGCAGGATCTTCGACGAGCACGTGAAGGTCTTCCACATAGAGACCACCTTGAACAACCAGACCTACCCCTCGATCTTCGACTTCATGGCAAGACCGGAGCACCAGTGGAGCACCGTCACCAAGGCTAACTTCCTCGCTACCCACAAGGCCATGCAGACGATGCCACTCGGCGTCAATCGGCGCATCTCCCACTCCATAAAGGCTCCGCACCGGATGACTAGCGTCCAAGCCGGCGCCACCGAGCCTGTCCACACCGAGACCCTGAGCAACAACTACGAGCAGATGGTCGTCCCTGTCGAGGGACAGTCGGACGTGCTCCTAATGGGCATCCCGTACCTCGGGCCGTACAACGTAAACTCGATCATGAACCCTTTGCTCGTCTACAACTTGCTTCTTGGCTATCTCTTCAACCTTTACAGGGGCAAACCGCTCGTGCGTGAGGGAGGGGTGCTCATCGGGACCCACCCTATGGCCGACGAGTTCCACAAGGTCCACCACCCGTCCTACATAGACCTCTGGAACGAAGCCTTCCCCGAGACGAACGACATCCACGAGATCCACCGCCGCTACGAGGAGAAGTACGCTCACGACCCCTGGTACCGCACCCTCTACCGCAACTCCTACGCCTACCACGGCGCGCACCCGTTCACGGTCCTTTACTGGGCCGCCCACGCCCTCGACCACCTCGGCGACGTCATCCTCGTCGGCGGCGACCCCGCGGCCACGAAGCGCATGGGTCTTAAACGCGCCGACTCGGTGGCCGAGGCCCTCGAGATGGCCAAGGACATCGTCGGTCCGAGCCCGAGTACGACCTACATGCACATCCCGCCGCTGTTTATGTGTGAGGTGAGTTAGACTTATCTAGATTGCGGGCGAGCCGGCTCAAACAATTGTAGGCCTGTCTGCAATACAGGTTTATGCGGCTGCGGTGGTGCAGCGCTACGGTTTAGTTGCGATCTGACCTTTGACGACCACTCTTGTTCATCGTTCGTCTCCTAAACTCCACAAGGGGGCGTCTCTTAGGTGGATGTTGTTGACCTGCAGCCAGTGCCTCTCGGCGGTGTCGCCTTGCTTACGCCAGGGCCGCGTCAGGCCGATGCTCAGGATCACCTCCACGCCGGCTTTAATGCGTCTTTGCACGTCCGCGACGAGGTTCCGGTGGGGTGTCTTGTGATCCCGCTCGTACAGCCGCAGGTCCGTCACCGACAGATCCACCGAGGGGGTTATGCACTCGAGTACAATCCGAACAGTGCCCCGATGGTCCACGTACAGCCACGGCCGCTCCTCCGGCGCCAGGCAACCTAGCGAGGCGTGCCCCTCCCCAACGTCGACCGTGCAGCTTTCGTCCCCCTGCTCGAGGTCCGGCCCAAAGATCTCCGCCAGGTTCTCTTGAGCTATCTGGTTGAGAAACTCCCAGTAGTCGTCCGGGTCGTCGTCGAACAACCACATAGCCCTTGCCGGGTCGAAGTAGTGGTCCTCCAGCTCCGGGGCGTGTCCGGCGTAAGCCGTGGGGCCGAGATCTACCACGGACCCGATGTCCAACGCTCCGCCGTTGCGCCTGAGAAGGTCGACAGTCAGTCTGCCGTGCGGGAGCACCGGGCGGACGTGCTTCAGCGTGTTCACGTCCACGCCCGCCACGCATATATACCCCGGTTGCATCCGCGTCAGATGATTTACTAGTATCTGCACGATCCCTACAGGTGGACGGCCTGTATGCCGCCCCACTCCCGATTCAGGTACTCAAGAACCAGACGCCTATGACAACGCTCAGGCGTCGCCTCGCTGCACAGCAGCGCCGTCGGAGCCTCGAAGAGGTTCCTGTCCAGCGTCTCCTCGACCTGGCGCTCCCGCATGAGTTCTAGGAAGCGCCTCTCGTACCCTGGCCACCCCTCTCTTCCCTTTCTGTAAGCGTCGAGAATGTCCCAAGTCGGGGCGAGCATCGGTTCGTGAAGGTACTGTGCGCCGCAGAGCTCCTGCAGGAAAAACGGGAGGTCAGCGCGCCTGGCGAACCCCGCCAGCCGGGACGAGTTGTTCAGCCGCACGTCGAGGAGCCGCCTTGTCCTGGCCCTCCTCAGTGCCCCGAAGAACTCGGACGCCGTCTTTTTCGTGAAACCGATCGTATAGACTTCCATACGCTCACCTCCGCTTCCGGGAACAGAACCGGCTGGTCGCCGGCCGTCTCACCCTCCATCTGGACGCTACCGTTGCCCCGGATGTGCCGGACGGCGATCCCCCGCTCGCTCAAGGCCTGTCCGACGAGGAGCCTGCGGTGGCACTTGGTGGGATCTTCTTCGCTGCAAAGCAAGGCGACCCTGCGAGCCTGGATCTCGCTCTCCAGCCTATATATACCATCGAGGAACGGTCGCGACTTTTCGACCAGCGCGTAGTCTACTCGGCCCTCCGCGTCGTAGAACTCTTCCCCCTCGGGCTTTCCGCCCAGCTCTCTGCCGAGGAACAGGTATCCTATCCCGGCGTCCGACAGGCTCGCTTCGATGTCACGGGCGTTGAAGTGCGGCGCGTGCCTGGAGTACGGGCGCGAACGAGTATCCACGAGAACCTCGATCCCATGTTCCTTCAACAGGCCGGCGAACTTCTTGGCCGGATGGTTGGAATGCCCGATCGTGAAGACCGCCACCCTTTCGGGGGCTTCTCCGTTCACGGGCCTTCTTCC
>JALZEL010000304.1 GCA_030862075.1 Actinomycetota bacterium
AGAGATAGCGACCAGCGTGACCCCGTTGACGAGGGCCGCCAGGATCTCGGCCCTCTTGTAGCCGAAGGACCGGTTGGGGGTCACGGGATGTCCGGCGAGCCAGACGGCGAAGAGCGCGAGCCCCAAAGAGAACACGTCTGAGAGCATATGCCCCGCGTCCGCGAGTAGCGCGAGGCTGCCGGTGATGAGGCCGCCTATGACCTCGACGACCAGGAACGCGGCGGTGAGGCCGAGTACGATTGCGAGCGCCCGCTTGTCCTTCCGCCCACCCTCGTGCCCTTCGTGGGAGTGTCCGTCGTGAGAATCGACCACGGTCGTCTACTCCTGCCCGTACTGCCTCAAGGCAAGCCAGACGCCGAAAGCTATCTGGGCCGCGCCGAGGAGACGCATGTAGTTAGGATTATCGGCGAAAAAGCGCGCGACGCGGCGGCCGGCCTTGGGCCCGGTATCTGCCCAGAGGAGGGAGTGCCGCCGGGGGGCGAGGAGCTCGACGGCTCCGTCGCCGATGGTTACTATGGCGAAGGTCTCTTTAAGCCTTTTCGACCACATAACGACTCCTTTCGGTCCTCACCGCTGCGGACGCTCGCCGAGCTCGACCGCGATCTGCTCTTCGCCGCCCGTCCCGCCGCGAGCGACGGTGAGGGTGACGTCGTCTCCGGGCTCGTAGTCGCGCACGGCGGCGAGCAGGTCGCCGGAGTCCTCGATCGCGGTGGAGCCGAGGGCGGTGATCACGTCCCTGGGACGCAGCCCGGCATCGTCGGCGGGGCTGCCGGATTCTACCTCGACGACGATCACACCGGACTCCATAGAGAGGCCGAACTGCTCGGCGATCTCGGGGGTGAGATCACGGTACCTGATCCCGAGGAACGGGTTCGAGACCTGGCCGGTCTCGACGAGCTGATCCGCCGTCGAGGTTGCCGTGTCCGAGGGGATGGCGAACCCTATGCTCTCGGCCCCGGTCTCCTGGGGGGGCAGGTAGGCGACGTTGATGCCCACGACCTCGCCATCCCGGCTGGCCAAAGCCCCGCCGGAGCTGCCCGGGGAGATTGCGGCGTCCGTCTGAACCAGGTCCACCAGCGCCTCTTCCTGACGGCCGCCGGTGAGCCGGCCCGGAACTTCGCGGTTGACCCCGCTTATGACCCCCTCGGTGACGGTAGATTGGAAACCGGAGGGGCTGCCGATGGCGACCGCGAGCTGCCCCACCGTGGCGCTCCCCTCGGCGAACTTGGCTACGGGCAGGTCGTCGCGGTCTACTCTGACCACCGCGATCTCGGTGGACGGGTCACTTCCCACGACCTCTGCCCGCTCTGTGGAGCCGTCGGCGAAGCCAACGTTGACCTCTCTTGCGTCCTGGACTATGTGGCTGTTCGTGATGATGTAGCCGTCGCGGCGGTAGATCACGCCGCTCCCTAGCCCTTCCGCCCTCTCCTGCCTGCCGAACGGCGTGACCTGTATCGCCTGCACGTTGACCTGCACGACCGATGGGCTCACCTGAGCCGCGACCTGCGCCACCGGCTCGTTCTCCGGGACGGCGGCCGGTACTTCGGGCGCTTCTTGCGCCACGTTCTGGGCTCGCGGCCCCGGCTCTTCTCCTCCCGACGAACAGCCCGCGAGCACTACCACGAGCGCGAGAATCGCCAGGAACAGAGCCGCTCTTGGTCTCAAACTTCTACCTCCTATCAGCCTCGTTGCTCACCGAGAGACCTATACGAAGTCCCGTGATCAAAGTTCCGCTCCGCCGGGCGAGCACCGCCCTCCGAGTATACCAAGGCGCCCGAAGCAGCCGGGCAGGTGTACCCTAATGGAATGGGCGCGAAATCGTACAAGAGAGAGTTCCCGGCGGAGCTTGCCCGTGCCGGGGAGGCCCGACACTTCGTCGCCTGGACGGGCGCCGTCGTCGGGCTGCGCGACGGTGCCTTGAGTGATCTCGCCGTCGCAGCCGAGGCGGTCCTTACCGACGTCTTCCTCTCCGTCGAAAGGGGTGGCACGCTCGAGGTAGAGTCCGACGTCTCCGACGGAGCCCTCAAGGTGATCATCCGCCACCCCGAGCTCAAGGTCCGCCGCATGACCGATCTCGACGGCATCATGGAGCAATACCTCGACGGGTACGAGCTCTCCCCAACGCAAGCGGTGC
>JALZEL010000115.1 GCA_030862075.1 Actinomycetota bacterium
GTGGGCGCCTTGAACGCCTTCGCGTCGTACAGGCCCAGGGTCATCCACGTTCCGATGGACCGGGCCGGCATGATCCCGGTGGCCGCCCGCGAGGCCCTCAAAAAAGCTCGCAAACAGGGCATCCACGTGAAGTTTATCTACGCCATCCCCAACTTCCAGAACCCCGCTGGTGTCACGTTGGCCGCCGAGCGTCGGCGCGAGCTTTTGGAGATAGCGCGCGAGTTCGACCTGATCATCCTCGAGGATAACCCTTACGGGATGCTCAGGTTCGAGGGGGAGGCTTTGCCGACCATAGCTTCTTTGGAGCAGGAGTCCGGCGGGGGCACGGATCGGGTGGTTTACTTGGGGACGTTCTCGAAGATATTTGCCCCTGGCGTCAGGCTCGGATGGGTGCACGCCCAGCCGGGGATCCTGCACAAGCTCAACGTCGGCAAGCAGGGCGCCGACCTCTGCTCGTCGAACCTCTCGCAGATGCTCATTTACTCGTACTTCAGGCACGCTGACTGGCGCGCCTACGTGGAGCGCCTCACGGCGATCTACAAAGAACGGTGCGCCGAGATGCTCGACGCTTTGGCGGAGTTCATGCCGGACGAGGTGCACTGGACCCACCCGGAGGGCGGGCTCTTCGTGTGGGCGACCCTGCCCAGTTACGTGGACGCGACCTCGATGCTCCCCCAGGCGATAAAGAAGAACGTCGCTTACGTGCCGGGCGAGGGATTCTACTCCGGCGAAGCGGGCAAGAACTGCATGCGCCTCAACTTCTCTTTCGTGGAGCCGAAGAAGATAAGGCGCGGCATCGAGCTCCTCTCCGAAGTCGTCCGCGAGCGCATGGAGCTCAGGAGCGACCTGGAACGCGGGGCGCGGCGGGGCAAGCGCACCGCCGTAGGGAATCCGGGCACGGCGGAGCGTTAGCGCGAGATGTCGCGCCTGGTAGTCCTGCGCGGCGGCCACTCGATGGAGCGGGACGTCTCGCTCGTCACGGGCCGGCGCGTGGCACACGCCCTCGAACGCCTCGGCCACGAGGTCTACGCTCTGGACATCGAAGAGGGCACGACGGAGGCCCTGATCGAGGTCAACCCCGACGCCGCCTTTGTCTGCCTGCACGGCCCTGGCGGCGAGGACGGCACGGTGCAGGCGCTCCTGGAGACCTTGGGCATTCACTACACCGGGAGCGGCCCGCTCTCTAGCATCCGCTGCATGGACAAGGACTACGCCAAGCGGGCCTTGAGGGCCGCCGGCATCCCGACCCCACCCTTCAGGACGTTCGCTCGGCGCGCCATGAACGAGATGGGCGCCGCCGGCGCTTTGGGCGCAGCCGCCGACTCTTTAGGCTACCCGCTCGTCGTCAAGCCCGCCCGCGAAGGCTCGGGCCTCGGGCTAACGAAGGTCGAGGGGCCCGACGAGCTCCTGGACGCCGTCTACGAGGCCTTCGGCTACGACGCCAAGATACTCCTGGAGCACTGGGTTGCCGGGACCGAGATAGCCGCCCCCATCCTTGAACCTGCCGGCGAGGAGCCGCGCGTCCTCAACCTCGTCGAGGTCAGACCTCGGGGTGGTTCCTATGACTTCGAGGCCAAGTACACCCCAGGCGCGACCGACTTCGCTATCCCCGCCGAGATCCCCGCCGAAGCCGCAACCCGCCTCGAAGAGACCGCCCTGAACAGCTACCAAACCCTGGGCTGCTACGGCTTCGGGCGGGTGGACGCCATCCTCGGAGACGGCACCCCCTGGATCCTCGACGTAAAGACCATCCCCGGTTTCACCGAGACCTCGACCTTGCCGCTAGCGGCGGAAGCCGCCGGCATCTCCTTCGAGAAGCTCGTCGAGACGATCCTAGAATCGGCGCTTCAAGCCGAGTCGCCGGTGAAGCTTTAGGTTTAGCAGGCAGCTAGCGGCTCTTTGATCGTCTAGCCTACGACTTCAACCCCCGCCCCGACGAACTCCTCCAGCACAGCGAGCGCCATCCGCGCCTGCCGCTGTCGACGCTCGGGCTTTGTTAGCCGCTTGCCGTTCTCCTTTTTCGGGATGGAAGGCACGAGGCCCCAGTTGGAGTTTATGGGCTGGAGGGTACCCTCCTTGGTGGTGATGTAGTGAGCCAAAGCGCCCATCATCGTGCCACGCGGCATAGCTATGGGCTCCTCGCCGCGGGCAAGCCTCGCAGCATTGGTGCCCGCGATGTAGCCCATCGCGGTGCTCTCGACATACCCCTCAACGCCGGTTAGCTGGCCGGCGAAGAAGAGAGGTCCACCACCGAGATCGCTCCTTATTCGCATGGTCGCTTCTAGCATCCGGTTGGAGGGAAGGTAGGTGTTGCGGTGCATGACGCCCATGCGGGCGAAGTCCGCTTTTTCGAGACCAGGGATAGTCCTAAAAACACGCTTCTGCTCGCCCCACTTCAGACGCGTCTGGAAGCCGACCATGTTGAAGAGCCGTCCGTCGGCGTCGTCCTGCCTGAGCTGCACGACCGCGTAGGGCTCTTCGCCGGTCCTCGGGTCGGGAAGGCCGACAGGCTTCATCGGGCCGAAGCGCAAGGTGTCGGTACCGCGGCGAGCTATGGTCTCTACGGGGAGACAGCCCTCGAAGTACATGTCCTCCTCAAAGTCCTTTATGGGAGAGAGCTCCCCGGTAGCTAGCTCCTCGACGAAGGCGTAGTACTGCTCCTCGGTCATCGGGCAGTTCAGGTAAGCGGCTTCTCCCTTACCGTAGCGAGAGGCGAGGTAGATGGTCTCCTCATCCAAGGAGTCGCGGTGGATGATCGGGGACGCCGCATCGTAGAAGTACAGCGTCTCGCCGGACAAAGCCTCTATCTCCTCCACCAGAGCATCCGAGGTGAGGGGACCGGTAGCTATAACGGTGGGACCATCGGAGAACTCGGTCGCTTCTTTACGGATCACCTCGATGTTCGAGTGGGCGTGTACCGCCTCTGTGACGGCCCGCGGGAAATCTTCGCGGGCGACCCCCAAGGCCCCGCCTGCCGGGACCGCGTTCGCGTCGGCGCAGCGCAGGATCATAGACCCCAGGTGCCGAAGCTCCTCCTTGAGCAGTCCCGAGGCCGTCTCCAAAGAGCGGTTGCCCATCGAGTTCGAGCAGACGAGCTCCGCGAACTGGTCCGTGTGGTGCGCGGGGGTCTCCTTCACCGGGCGCATCTCCCACAGCTCGACAGAGCAGCCCATCTCTGCTGCCTGCCAGGCCGCCTCGCTCCCGGCGAGACCGCCTCCTATAACCGTTACATCCGTCATAAATCACCGTCCCGAAAGGATCGAAAGTGCATTTTCGGCCAGGATATTCTACGCTAACTACGCCAGAATTCCGCTCTCGGATTTTAAAAGACCTTGCGTTCCCAGCGATTCTCTTCGAAAACTCTAGGCCGTTCCTGCTCCTCGGGCGAGGTCGAGCGTATTTTTGGCCATCTTTATGGAGGCGGCGTCGATCATCTGGCCGTTAACGCTGATCGAACCGCTCCCGGCGGCGTTTGCTTCCTCGTAGGCGCTCACCACTTTCCTGGCCCACTCCAGCTCTTTCTCAGTGGGCGAGAAGGCCTCGTTGACGATCTCTACCTGGCTCGGGTGAACGCACCACTTGCCGTCGAAGCCCAGGGAGCGCGCCCGCAGGCAGCTCTTGCGCAAGCCTTCCTCATCCCGGTAGTCGGCGACGGGGCCGTCTACGGCGCGCAGGTCCGCGGCGCGGGCAGCGACGACGATGCGCTGCATAGCGTAGTGGAAGCGGTCTCCTGGGTACGCCTCGTCCCACTCGTCCACCGTGCCGATGCTCGTCTGCGGTATCCTGACGCTCGCTGCAAAGTCGCCGGGACCCAAGACTAGGGCTTCGAGCCGCTCCGTCGCGCGGGCTACGGCATCTATGCTGACGAGCCCTTTGGCGGTCTCTACCTGGGCTTCGAGCTTCACCTTGCCGGGTTCGAGGCCTGCGTTTAGCTCGAGGCTCGTCAGGAGGGTATCCAGGGTGCTGAGATCCTCGGCTCTCTCCACTTTGGGAACCAGGATCAGGTCGAGCCCCTCCCCCGCCTCCTCGACGACCTCGATAACGTCTCTATAGAAGTACGGGGTGTCTAAAGAGTTGATGCGGTAGAAGGTCGGCCTGCCCTGCCAGTCGAGCTCCTTTATGGCCTGTATGACGTTCTCGCGGGCGGCCGCCTTCTCGTTCGGTGCGACGGCGTCCTCGAGGTCCAAGAAGAAGAGGTCCGCCCCGGAAAGCGGACCCTTCTCGACCATTTTCCACTTCGAGGCGGGGACGGCCAGCACGGAGCGGGAGAGCCTCACCCCTGCAAGCCCTTACCGTTCAGCAGGGACTCCACCGGCTCGCCCCGGATGGAGGCATCGAGTACCTCCGTCGGGTGGGCCATCGGTATCTCACGGCCCATTTTCTTAAGGCTCGCCTGTATCTGAAGCATGCAGCCGGGGTTGGACGTGACGATCATCTGCGCGCCCGTCTTGAGGACGTTCTTCGCCTTGCGCTCGCCCAACTCGGCGGCGGGCTCGGGCTCGACCATGTTGTAGATACCGGCCGACCCACAGCAGACCTCGGCCTCGGTGATCTCTTTGACCTCCATCCCGGGTATCTGCTTGAGCGTCTTCCTCGGCTGCTGACGGATCCCTTGCTGATGCGCCAGGTGGCAGGCGTCGTGGTAAGCTGCCGCAACCGGCAACGGGTGCCGCTCGGCGACCGGGCCTATCTCCTGCAAGAACTCCGAGACGTCCTTGACCTTCGAAGAGAACTTCTTCGCCCTCTCGGCGTACTCGGGGTCGTCGCGCAACAGGTACGCGTACTCCTTCATCGTCGAGCCACACCCGGCGGCGTTGACGATCACGTTATCGAGGTTCTCCCTCTCGAAGGTGTCTATGGTCTTGCGTGCGAAGTTCAGCGACTCCTCCTCCCGCCCGGCGTGGGTCGAGAGCGCACCGCAACAGCCCTGGTCCTTCGGCGCGACCACTTCGCAGCCCTCAGCGGCCAGAACCCGCACGGTGGCGGAGTTGACTTGGGAGAAGAAGACCTGCTGGACACACCCGGTGAGGACACCGACCCGCCTGCGCCTCTCGCCGGTAGGCGAGGTGTGCTCGGGGATCTTCTCTTCCTTCTGGAGCTTTGGCATGAGGGCCTCCATCGCCCTCATCCGGGCGGGGAGACGGCTCATGACGCCGGCCTTCCTTAGCTTCTTGTCGATGCCAAAGCGCTGGTAGAGACGCAAGGGGCCGGCGGCGAGGCGCAGCCGGCTGCGGTAGGGGAAGAGCTGGAAGATCATCTCTCGGAACGCCTTGTCGTCGGCCCGCCGCTCGTAGCGCCGCTCGACCTGCGCCCTCGTAGCCTCGATGAGCTTGTCGTACTGCACACCCGATGGGCAGGCTGTCACGCAGGCCATGCACCCCAGACACAGGTCCCAGTGACGCACCATTGTGTCATTCATGGGCTCTTCGGTGAGGCCCTTGTTCATGAGGTAGATGCGCCCGCGCGGGGAGTCCATCTCCTCGCCAAAGAGGACGTACGTCGGGCAGGTCGGCAGGCAGAAGCCACAGTGGACGCAGTCGTCGATGAGGTCCTTCTCCGGTGGGTGGTGGTCGTCGAAGGCCGGGAAGGTGTAGCTGCCGCTCTCGGGCCGGTCGTGCCCCATGGTTTGCTGGACCGTCTCCGTGGTCACCGAAAATGTGCTCTGGCCGACGTCCTGGGGGCTTCCGGCGCCGATGGCGCCAGCGGCTCCCTGCTCCCGCGTGGTTCCTGCCTGATCTCCTCGCCTCTCGGCGGCCTCGGTTGCGTCGTAACGGTTGCCCGAGTGCCGGGGGTCTGGCCTGTCCCGCTCTGTCACTAGATACCTCCTGGAAAGCGGCCCGGGTTCAGGACGCCCCCGGGATCGAACTTCTCCTTTACCCTCCTGGTGAGGCCGAGGTAATCCCCCGCCGGCCCCCACACGTCGAGCCTCTCTTTGATCGAGAGCGGGGCCTTACGCACGACCACGCTGCCATCCCTCCTCAACCAGATCTCGCGTAGCTCCTCGACGACTCCTACCCGCGCCTCCTCATCCCCACCGGAGAGGGCGACGTAGGTGACACCGATCCCGGCGTGTCCCGTGATGCGCGGCGTGACGCCTTTACGCTCCGTGGCATCGAGCACCGAGTCCAGAACACCCGTCAGCTCCGCCGGGGGGGCGGAGACCTTGATCGCCACCTCGTCGTCCGGGGCCCCCGGTGGATCCAAAGGTCCGAGGTTCTCCACCTCCTCATCAGAGAGCGTCCGGACTTCGCCGTAGCTCCTCAAGAGGTAAGAGGCCGTCTCCGCCTGCGCTTCGATGCCGGGCGGTATCCCCTCGATGAGGACGGTCAAAAGCCTGGCGTCCCAGTGCAGCTCCACGGCGCTCGGAACGAGTTGGGCGTGCATGATCTCCTGGGTCGCCTGCCCGGCGGCCGAAGTGTCGCCGAGTTCCACTGCCACCGTTCGGGCCGCCTCGGGCTTGGGATGCAGCCGGAAGTTGCAATTAGCGATGATGCCCAGAGTTCCCAACGAGCCCGTAAACAGTTTCGAGAGGTCGTAGCCGGCGACGTTCTTGACGACCTTACCGCCGGCTTTGGCCACCGTCCCGTCCGGGAGGACGATGGTTATACCGATGATCAAATCCCTCATCGTCCCGTAGCGGTAGCGGCGCGGCCCCGAGGAGTTGGCCGCGACGATGCCCCCGATCGTCGCCCCGGCTTTAGCCTCCGGCGGGTCTATGCCTAGCATCTGGTTCGAGTCGGCGAGCTGCTCCTGCAAGTCCTCGAGCCTCATCCCGGCCCCTACCCTTACGACCTGGTCCCCGGGCACGTGCTCTATGACCTCGTTCATCCGCAACGTGCTCACGACGAGGTCCACCTCCCGCGGCGGGTTCCCTAAAGACATCTTCGTCCCGCCGCCCCGTGGCGCCACCGTAAGATCCTCTTCGCTCGCGAGCTTCATCAGCTCGCTCGTCTCCTCGATGGAGCCTGGCTCTGCCACGAAAGAGGGAGAGACGCCGTCTATGACGTCTTCGCCGGTAGCTTTGCGCGCGTGCTCCTCGCCGACTATCTTTTGCAGGTCTTCCAGAGAGACGTTCTTCGTGCGCGTGTCCATGGAAAGGTCTCCCTAGAAAAGTTCCGCGAGACCGGCTTTTTGGACCGGGTGCATGCGGAAGGGGCCGGGGCGTTCGCCGCAGAGGCGCGGGGTCGGGAAGATCTTCCCCGGGTTGCAGAGCCCGTGCGGGTCGAACGCGCAGCGCAAAAGCTGCATGGTGTTCATGTCGTCGTCGGTGTACATCCTGGGCATGTACTTCTTCTTGTCCACGCCGATGCCGTGCTCGCCGGTAAGAGACCCGCCGTGATCCAGGCACGCGAAGACTATCTCCGCGGCCAGCTCCTCGGCCTTCTCGGCCTCCCCTGGG
>JALZEL010000347.1 GCA_030862075.1 Actinomycetota bacterium
CGCTCGAAGGCCGTCGAGATAGAGCGCGGCACCGCCCAAAGGGCGATGGGTCTGGGGCTCGCCGTTACCTCAACCATAGATCAGGGCACGCAGCTTCTCGCGCACGGCGACCAGTGGGATGCGCTCCTGCTCCATCGTGTCCCGGTCGCGGACGGTGACCTGCCTGTCCTCCAAAGTGTCGAAGTCCACCGTCACGCAGAAAGGGGTGCCGGCCTCGTCTTGGCGCCTGTAACGGCGCCCGATCGCGCCCGAGTCGTCGTAGAAGACCCTGTAGTCCCCTTTCAGATCGTCGTAGAGCTCGCGCGCGACCGAGGCCACCGGCTCCTTCTTCGTGAGCGGAAAGACAGCGGCCTTTGTGGGGGCGAGGCGTGGGTGTAGCTTGAGGACCGTGCGCGTCTCGCCGCGCACCTCCTCTTCGCGGTAGGCGTCGACCAGGAAGGCGAGCATGATCCTGTCTGGCCCCGCCGCCGGCTCGATGACGTAGGGGACGTAAGTCTTACCGGTCGCCTGGTCGAAGTAGGTCAGGTTCTCGCCAGAGAAGGCCGCGTGCTGCTTGAGGTCGTAGTCGGTGCGGTTGGCTATGCCTTCGAGCTCCGACCAGCCGCGGAAGGGGAAGTCGTACTCGATGTCCACAGTGCGCTTGGAGTAGTGGGCGAGCTTCTCTTTGGGGTGCTCGTAGAAGCGGAGGTTGCCGGGGTTCAGCCCCAGATCGGTGTACCAGTTCCACCGTTCCTCAAGCCAGTACTCGTACCACCCGGCGTCGGTGCCCGGCTCGACGAAGAACTCCATCTCCATCTGCTCGAACTCGCGCGTACGGAAGATGAAGTTGCCCGGCGTGATCTCGTTCCGGAAAGACTTCCCTACCTGGGCGATCCCGAACGGCATCTTCACCCGGCTCGTCTGCAAAACGTTCTTGAAGTTGACGAAGATCCCCTGCGCCGTCTCCGGCCGAAGGTAAGCTACGTTCTCCGGGCCCTTTACCGGCCCCGTGTGCGTCTCGAACATCAGGTTGAATGGCTGAACCGGGGCGAAGTCGCGCCCGCCGTCCACCGGGTCCTTTACCCGTTCGTCGCGCTGAATGATCTCGTTCAGTTCCTTTGGGGAGAGGCCCTCGACGTCGTCGCGGCCCGTCGCATCCTCGATGAGGTGGTCGGCCCGGTAGCGCCTCCCGCTCGTGCGGCTTTCGACGAGCATGTCGTTGAAGGTAGCCGTGTGCCCGGAGGCGTCCCACACCTTGGGGTGCATGATGATAGCGCTGTCCAGCCCGACGACGTCGTCGCGCATATGCACGGTGCGGCGCCACCACTCCTCTTTTATGTTGCGCTTCATCTCGACTCCGAGCGGCCCGTAGTCGTAGGAGGAGCGTATGCCGCCGTAGATCTCCGAACTCTGATACACGAAGCCCCGGCGCTTGCAGAAGGCTACTATCTTGTCCATCGTTACGGCCTCAGACATGAACCCTCCGAACCACTCGAACCCTGGAGTTCCGCAATATTAGCAAAGATGCCCCAGGGCAGAAGACCATGCCTGCACGGGGAGACGCTCCTTCTCTAAACTTAGCATCATCGAAAGAAGAACCCGAGCAGAGATAGGAGAGCCATGCCCGTCACCCAGTGCGACATTCGGGAAGGCCGTACCGAAGAGCAGAAGCAGGCCCTGGCCCGGGAGATAACGCGCGTCATCCACGAGACCATAGAGGCTCCCATCGAGTACATCTACGTCCTGATCCGCGAGACCCCCGGCTCACATCACGTCAAGGCGGGAGAGGCGCTACCGGAGCACGAGCCCGAGGGCGTCTGAGGGACAAAAGAGCGCTCCGGGAACCGGGGGCGGTGCGCTATAATCGAGCGCATGGAGACGCTCTTTATGGTCGGGATCGGGGTCGGGCTCTCCTCCGTGGCGGGGATCAGGGCCTACCTGCCGCTCGCCCTGGTTGGCCTCTTCGCCCGACTCGGGCTTTTTACGCTGTCGGCCCCCTTCGAACTTTTGGACGATTGGCTGGTGGTAGGTGCGCTCCTCGTGCTAGCTCTCCTGGAGAGCGCGCTTGACAAGCTCCCGGCCCTCGACCCCGTGTTGGATATTGTGCAGACGCCTTTGCGGATCGTCGCGGGCGCTGTGCTGTTCGCGGTGGCGCTTCGAGCGGGGCTAGACGTCGCGGGCATCCCGGAACTCGCGGCGGGCGCGGGCATAGCGGGTCTAGTGGCGGTTCTGAAGGTAGTTTTGAGGCCGTCGGCGGGCGTCTCCGCAGCGGGAGTTTCGACGGCCTTCCTCAGCTTCTTCGAGGACGTGGTGGCGGGCGTAGGCAGCGTGGTTGCGGTGCTCATGCCGTTTCTGCCGCTCGCGTTCGTGGGGTTCCTGTTATTCTTCTTTTTCCGGGTGAGGCGGCGGCGGGGGAGAAAGTACGGGGGCCTCCGCATCCTCGGGGATTAGCAAGAGCGTCCCGGACGCGCTTCGTGGGGAAGGTGTTATGGACGAGCGGGAGATCATAATCGTCAAGGGGAGAAGGAAGACCCCATTTTCGCGCGGCGTCTTGGCGCAGAGCCTCTCGCAGGCGGGCGCGAAGCTCGATCTGTCCTACCGGATAGCGAGCGAGGTCCGCTCCGAGCTTTTGGCAGAAGAAAGGTTCGTGGTCGAGGAGGAGGAGGTCCTAGCGCGCGTGCGGGCGAAGCTCCAGGTCACCGACGCGCTCATCGTCTCGCGCCTCGACAAGTGGCGGATCCTGCGCGAATCCACCGAACCGGTCGTAGTCCTCATCGGGGGGGCGACCGGTGTGGGGACGAGCACTTTGGCCGCGGACATAGCGCGGAGGTTGAACATACAGAGCGTGATCGGGACCGACGCCATCCGCGAGGTCCTTCGACGCGCCATAAGCCCGGACCTCCTCCCCGTGCTCCACAAGAGCTCCTTCGACATAAAGTCCGAGGACATACGCGTCCCGGTGGCCGACGATGAGAGGGTTCTCTTCGGTTATCGGGCGCAGGCCTCTCAGGTCTCCGTTGGCGTCGAGGCGATAGTCGAGCGGGGTATAAAGGAGGGGACGAACCTGGTGGTAGAGGGCGTGCACTTAGCGCCGGAGATCATCCTCGACCGCTACAAGGACCACCCGAACGTGTGCCCGCTGATCGTCTACCTCTCGGACGAAGAGGCCCACCGCTCCCGCTTCTACGTGCGCGCCTTGGGCACGGCGATGCGCCGTCCTGCGGAGGAGTACATCGCACACTTCAAGGAGATACGCCAGATCCATGACTATATCGCCGGTAGCGCTGCTCGCTCTGGAGTATACGCGGTCAACAACCTCTCTGTAGAATCCAGCTCCGACGCCGTCGTCGCCTTCGTCGCCAACCGCGTCTCGGGGATAGCTGAGAAGGCCAATAAGCAACGCCCGGCCTCGCTCCTTTTGGACGCGAGCCTGTAGACTCTAGCCGGTGCTTCTGGCAGGGAACGGTTAAAATACCCAGTAAGGCTCAGGAGGTGGCGCGGGATGCTAGACAAGCAGAAGCTCAGGACTTTTGTACTCGGTGGTATAGCAGGCGCTTTGGCGGGTGTCCTCCTTGCCCCGAGGTCTGGTCAGGAGCTCAGGGGTTCCATATCCAACCGCGCGGGCGAGGCTCGCGAGCGAGGCCGCGAGACCTACTTCGAGGCCCAGGAAAGGATGCAGGAACGGTTCTCCGGGGCCCGCGAGCATATCCCTCAGGAGGCCGGCCCTGCCCGGGAGAGCGTCGTGGAAAAACTCCCGCGGCTCAGTTCGGATATCGAGGAGGTGTCGCCGGATCCGCCCTTGCTCCGCGACGTGTCGCGGGACATGTCCCGGCCGTCGCCCGGGGAGGACCCGGAAGAGCTTCGGCGTAGGATTCAGGAGACCCGTTTGCGCCTCCGGGCTCAGCTAGGCGAAGGAGGAGCCGAAGATGTCCCCGAGGACCGCGATGCGTAGCTCCGACCGGGACTTCTGGAGGATGCGCGAATGAAGATGCGACCGATACCCTTCATCCCGGCGGTCACGGAGATCTCCGCCGGGGAGGCCGGAGGGATCAAGGGCCTCGAAGCCGTAATCTCCTACTGGACGGAGGGTACCTGCTCGGCCGAGAAGTGGTTCGACGAGGTGCTAACTTCCTGGGGCCCTGCCGGGTTCGTGATGCGCCGGGGGGAGGAAGACCTGGGCTTTGCAGTTTACGGTCCGCAAGGGTATCTACCCCATGCCGGGCGGTACCCCGTGGGTCCTTTGCGCGAGGATGCCGCGCTCCTGGCCTACCTGAGGGGCGACGCCCGCATTCGCCGTCATCTCCTGGCGCGGGTAATGAGGGATCTCAGGCTCCGAGGGTTCGGCGGGGTCGAAGCGGTCGCCAGCGACCTCGGCCTGCCACGTCACGTCCCGACGCGGTTTCTTACGGAGAGCGGTTGGAAGCCGGTGCGCCGGGGCCAACGCGCGGGTTGCCCCTACACCTTGATGCGCGTGGACTTCGAGAGCACTGTAGAGGTCGGGGAGCTGGCCCGCGAGCTCGTGGGACGGGTGCGGCTGCCGGTCCTCCAGGCGCCGGCGCCCGACGCCCCGACGTCCGCCCTGGCTTCCGCAGGGTTCAGGACGCCAAGATGGCGGTCTTGACGGCCGAAGCCCCATCGGGGGTCGTGGCCCTGATCTCCAGCACCCCTCGCGCTTGTCCTTCGGCGGGATAGGTCTCGCGGCCCTCGTCCGTCACCGGCGGGGTAAGGTCGATCTCGAACTCGACGGTGGTCGTCTCTTCGGGTGCCAGGTTGCCCGTCTCCTGGTAGTAGCGTGCGCGGGGCCGGGTGGTGTCCTCGGAGGCGACGTCGAGCATGATGTTTACGTTCGTAAGCTCTTCGCTTCCCACGTTCTCTACGTCCAGAGCAATCCACTGGCCAGGGGCCTTCCGTAGCCCCTCCAATCGATCCTCGGGGAGCTTCAGCACTAGGTCGGACCTCGCAGACTCGGGGTCTGGAGGCTCGGCCCTCGGTATCGGGTTGCTCGTCGCCGGTTCGCTCCCCAGGTTGGCGAGCAGCAGGAACGTATTGGCTGCCGCCAAGAAAGCCACCGACGCCCCCAAAACCCAGAGGGTGATACCCTTCATCCTTCGGAGCCCCCAACCTCTACGAGGTAGAGGTTGTAGAAGGCGGACAAGAGGTTCCCCGCCGGGGCGTCGTAGGCTTTAGGACCCGAGAGTGCGCCACGGGCGACGAGGATCACGTAACGACCATCTGAGGACCAGGCGAGGTTGCGGGGGCCGGCCTTTATCTCCATGTTCTCGTTGGTCGTGACGGTCTCCAGGCTATCAGAAGCAAGATCTAGCACGTACAGGTTGGTCGGGGAGCTGGGGTTCCTACGGCCCACCACGGCCAGACGATTGCCGTCCGGGGAGGTGCTGATGCTCGCAGCGACGAAGTCCTCGCCGACGCCCCGCACCGGCGCGGGCGTGCCCGAGCCTTCCGAAGTCCGGTAGAGAGCGTAGGTGACGGGTTCTCCGCTGCGCGCCGTTCCGATGGGCTCGGCTGCCTCACCGGCCAAGAAGTAGACCCCCTCTTGCGTCCACTGGGGCGCCCCGAGGATCTCCATCCCCTCTGGCACGAGCGCTACGCGGCGCGATAAGCCCTCCGAGAACTGGTAAACCTGTACCTCGAACTGGCTCATTTCCTGGTCTCCAGCATCGTCAGTGTTGCGCCGGACCGCCAGGGCCGCCTGCCTCCCGTCTGGCGAGACCGACAGGCCGGTAACGTGGCCCTCGATGCTTCTAAGGTAAAAGCTCATCGGCTCCTCCGAGCCCTGAAGGTGCACCAGCCTGCTCATCGCCGGCTCCGCCGTGGGGAACGTTACTACCGCGGCGATGGCCCCTCCTCCCGGGACCGCGCCCACCGCTCCCACACTCTCGGCGAACTTGCGCATGTCCGAGGAGCTGTCTGCGGTAGGATTGTTCGGCGGCGCGGCGAACAGGGAGTTTGGAGCGGGTGTCGTCTTAGCGCTCCCTTCTTCGCCTTTCGGGCTCAAGACTGCAAGGTCCCCGTTGAGGAGCCACTCGGTTTGTCCGGCGCCAAAGTCCTTCGGCGTTCTGGAGCGGAAGATCTGGGTGGAGATGGGCTTCTCGACCACGTAACCGTCGAGGACGAACGCCACCCTCTCGCCGGAGGGGCTCACGCGCGGCGAGCCCTTGTCTCCCGGACCGAAGCTTAAGGGGCGCGCCTTCGGGCCGAGGCCGAGATCCTCGGTCGTCACCGCCGACGCGGGCGGTATAGCGACCTCCTCCCGTATGGCCTCGGAGGAAGGAGCACACCCGGCGTGTGCCAGCGACGCGAACGCCGCGAGAGCTGCCGTTAGAGCCGAGAGGCTAGAGCGCATACGAGGCGGCGGAGCGGGGGAGGGGAACCTTGGGGAGCCGGACGTCGAACGTGGATCCCACGCCCACCTCGCTCTTTACCGAGAGCTCGCCGCCGTGCAGTTCGACGATCTGCTTGCTGATGGCGAGCCCTAAGCCGTTGCCCCCTGTGGTCCGCGAACGGTCCTTGCTGACCCGGTAGAACCGGTCGAAGAGGTTGGGGAGGTCCTCTTCGGGGATGCCCGTGCCGGTGTCCGAAACGCGCACGGTCACGGAGCTCGCGTCCTCCAGCACGGAGACGTCCACCCGCGCGCCAGGATCCGAGTACTTGACCGCGTTGTCGAGGAGGTTCAAGAGGACTTGGTAAATCTTCTGCGCGTCGCAGACGCACTGGTGCCGGTCGCCGTCCTCGGCGTAGTGAAGCTCAATGTCGAACCTCTTCGCTTTGGCTTCTATGCTCTCCAGGGCGCTCCTTATGACCTCGTCGAGGTCGGTCGGCGTCACTTCCAAAGAGTACTGCTGGGAGTCCATCTGGGCGAGGGTGAGGAGCTCCTCTACCATCGCCCTTATTCGCTTGAGCTCCCCATCGGCGAGCTCTAGTGCCCGGTGCTCTAAGGGGTCTAGCCGTCCCCGGGCGCGCTCGATGAGGTCCAGGGCGCTCTGGATGGTCGTTAAGGGTGTCCTGAGCTCGTGGGAGAAGTCCGAAACAAAGGCGGTCTTGGCCTTCTCCAACAACCGATACTCGGTTATGTCCCGCACGGCCAGGATGATGCCCGGACCTTGCCCGTCGGCCTTGCCGTCCTCGTGGCTCATCCGGGCGGCGTAGGCCCAGTAGGTCTTATCTTCGTGCTCGATCTCCCTGACGGCGACCCCGGTGGAGGTGGCCTCGCGCAGGCACCAGACTACCTCGCGGGGTATTCCCGTATCCTCGAGCCCACGCCCTACGTCGATCGGGCTGATCCCGAGCATCCGAGCGGCCGCGGGGTTGGACATCGTCACACGTTCCCTCTCGTCGGTGGCGACGACCGCCTCGGGAGAGGCCTCCAGGACCGCTTCCAGGCGGAACTTCTGGCGTTGTATCTCACCCACGTAGTGTTGGATTTCCTCGGACATGTAGTTGAAAGCGCGAGTCATCTCGCCGAGCTCGTCGTCGCTTGTTACGGGCACAGGGCTGTAGTCCCCGGAGGCCTTCCGGATCGCGGCGTCGCGGGCCTCTATGAGAGGGTGCGTGATCTGGCGCGTGAGGATCAAACTTCCCAAGCCGGCCAAGAGCACGCTGGCCCCGATAGTCCCGAGGATACCGTACCTCAAAAAAGCGAGCGTCTGCTCGCGTCCTTCTTCGGGAGAGTCGTACACGAGGATCCCCCGTATGACCCCATCTGTCCCCGAGAGTGGCCAGACCGCCACGTGACGCGGAGAGCCGTTGCCAAAGACGTCGCCGCTCAACGACATGAGCTGTCCCTCGCCCCCCGAAGCCTCTCCTGCTTCCTTGAGAACCTCCTCGTTTAATTCGAGCTGCTCGTAGGCTTCGTCGGGGGAGACTGGGTCTCCTTGCAAGCCATCCCTAGCGGCTAAGGGTTCTCCGTCTGGTCCCACATAGAGCACCTCGAGCCCCGTCGCGTCCGCCACCGTCCGGACGAGCTCATCTGAGTACTTTTCGGGTGCGGGAAAGGTCCCGTCCTCGGGGTCGCGCAGGCCTTCCAAGAACACCCCAGCACTGGCGTTCGCGGTCCGGGAGCGCTGGATGAGCGATTCGCGCTCCTCCGTAAGGAGCCTGTCTTCCGCGAAGTAGTAGAGGACGAGCCCGACCACGAGGCTGGTCGTCGCCGAGATGCCGACCAGGGCTGCGAAGACGCGCGCCCTGAAGGAGAGTGGCGGCAGGGAGTGTTTCTGACGCCCCTTGGCCATGCTCTGTACCTAGGCGGTACCCGCGCGAACGTTCGCGGGCGGACGTGCCGCCCGATAGCCGACGCTCGGAACGGTCTGGATGATGCTTGGCTCTTTCGGGTCGGGCTCGATCTTGGCGCGCAAACGCGAGATGTGCACGTCTATGTAACGGCTCGCTAGGTAGTGCGAGGTGCTAGAGACGGCCTCGGAGATCTGGGTCCGCGTGAAAGCCCGGCCCGGACGCCTCATGAGGAGGGCGAGTATCTTGAACTCCGTCGGTGTTAGCTCCAGAGGCTCGCCGTCTTTGGTGACTGTGTAGCCGTCGAGATCCAGCTCCAAAGACTCAAGCTTCAAAACTCCGTCCTGGGCCTTGCCCTCTTGCCGGCCGAACCTCCTTAAGATCGCCCGGATGCGCGCCAACAGCTCCTTGGTGTCGAAGGGCTTGGTGATGTAGTCGTCCGCCCCGAGCTCCAACCCCACGACCTTGTCCACCGACTGGCCCTTCGCCGTGAGCATCACAACTGGAACGTCGCTGCTTTCCCGGATCTTCTTCAAGACCTCGAAGCCGCTGATCCTGGGCAGCATGACGTCCAGGACCACCAGATCCAAGCCCGCTTCACGCCCAACCTCCTTCAGGGCCTCCGCCCCGTCGGCCGCCGTCACCACCCGGTACCCCTCCGACGAGAGCACAATGGACATGACCTCCAAGAGCGCCGCATCGTCGTCGACCAACAAAACCGTCTCTTCCAAAAAGACCAAAACCTCCCTGCAGAACGCCGCCAAGTCCCTCCGGCGCAACCCCCCAACCCGTACCCCACATTATACTCATAGTTCTCGCGCAAGACTTGAACATATTGCACTCAAATTTTATAATTCCGACGACTTAGATAAGCGTGTTTCCGAGAAGGAGCGACGGATGGGCAAGAGCATCGGGATAGACCTTGGCACGACGAACAGCTGTGTAGCGGTTTTGGAGGGTGGGGATCCGGGCGTGATCACCAACTCCGAGGGGGAGCGGACGACGCCGTCGGTCGTGGCGTTCGACAAGAGGAGCGGTGAGCGGCTGGTCGGGCAGCTTGCTCGGAGGCAGGCCGTGACGAACCCAGAGCGCACTGTCTACTCGATAAAGCGCTTTATGGGCCAGCGCCACGATCAGGTCAAGGAGGAGGCCCGGCGCGTGGGGTACGAGGTCAAGAGCGGTCCCGGCGGGGACCTGCGGGTTCAGGTCAGCGAGAAGGACTACTCGCCGCCGGAGATCTCCGCGATGATCCTCCAGAAGCTTAAGAGGGACGCTGAGGAGTATCTGGGCGATGAGGTGACCGAGGCGGTCATCACCGTTCCGGCGTACTTTGAGGACGCCCAGCGCCAGGCGACCAAGGACGCGGGGAGGATCGCGGGGCTCGACGTCAAGCGCATCATCAATGAGCCGACGGCGGCGGCTCTGGCCTACGGGCTCGACAAGGAAGGGGAGCAGACCATCCTCGTCTTCGACCTCGGCGGCGGGACGTTCGATGTCTCCATCCTCGAGCTCGGCGAGGGCGTTTTCGAGGTGAAGGCCACGAGCGGCAACAACCACCTCGGTGGCGACGACTTCGACGCCAAGATCGTCGAGTGGCTCGTCTCGGAGTTCAAGAAGGCCGAGGGGATAGACCTCTCGAAGGACAAGATGGCGACCCAGCGCCTCGTCGAGGCGGCCGAGAAAGCCAAGAGGGAGCTTTCGTCCACGACCAGCACCTCGATCAACCTGCCGTTCATCACGGCGGACGCGAACGGCCCCAAGCACCTCGACCTGACGCTCACGCGGGCGCAGTTCAACCAGCTCACCGCTGATCTTGTGGAGGCGACGGCCGGTCCGGTCCGTCAGGCGATGCAGGACGCGGGCCTAGGCCAGGGCGACATAGACCAGGTCATCCTCGTCGGCGGCTCAACCCGGATACCCACCGTAGGGGAGCAGGTCAAGGAGATCACTGGCAAGGAGCCCAACAAGGGCATTAACCCCGACGAGGTCGTCGCCATAGGCGCCGCCATCCAGGCCGGCGTCCTGGCTGGCGAGGTCAAGGACGTTCTCCTACTCGACGTCACGCCACTCTCCCTCGGGATAGAGACCAAGGGCGGGGTGATGACGAAGCTCATCGAGCGGAACACGACCATACCCACGCGCAAGAGCGAGGTCTTCACGACCGCCGACGACAACCAGGGCTCGGTCGAGATCAAGGTCTACCAAGGTGAGCGGGAGATGGCGGCGTACAACAAGCTCATAGGCAACTTCCAGCTCGTGGGCATCCCGCCCGCGCCGAGGGGCGTGCCCCAGATCGAGGTCACGTTCGACATAGACGCGAACGGCATCGTTAACGTCGGTGCGAAGGATCTCGGGACAGGCAAAGAGCAGCGGATCACGATCACGGCCTCCAGCGGCCTCTCCGACTCGGAGATCGAGCAGATGGTCCGGGACGCCGAGTCGCACGCCGAGGAGGATCAGCGCCGGCGCGAGGAGGCCGACGTTCGCAACAACGCCGATAATCTCGTCTACTCAATCGAGCGCTCCTTGAATGACGTGGACGGCAAGGTTGACCCGAATACTAAGCTCGAGATAGAGCAGGCCATAAAGGAGACGAAGGAGGCTCTCGCCGGCGACGACGTCGAGGAGATCAAGCAGAAGCAAGAGGCCCTCCTGACCGCCTCCCACAAGCTCTCTGAGGTCCTGTACCAGCAGGCCCAGCAGCAAGAGGGCGCCGCGGGCCCGGACGGGGGCAGCCCCGACGATGTGGTCGAAGACGCCGAGGTCATCGACGACGAGGAGAACGAGGACAAGAAGTAGCATCCCCTATATGAAGTGCCGGTGGGGGACCCGAAAGGAAGCCCCCGCCGGTGCGCCTATATTACGGGAGGATCTGAAGGCTTTGAGCAGCGAAGAGCAGCAGCGTTGGGAGGGAAAACCTCCGCGGGAGGACCCCCCTCGGGACGAGCCGCGGGAGGCCGAGAACGTCTCCGAGCCGGCAGAGATGAAAGGGGCCGAAGACCCCAGGACGGTGCCGGAGGCCCCCGAAGAGGACCTCGCGGCCCCGGTTGAGGAACCTTTGGAGGAAGCGCCTTCGGAAGAGCCGTTGGAGATTACCCAAGACGAGCTCTCGTCGCTGGCGGACAAGTTGGAGTTAGCGCGTAGAGAGAGGGACGAGTACCTGGATAACATGCGCCGCATGAAGGCGGAGTTGGAAAACTCGCGCAAGCGCCTGGAGAAGGAGCGCGCGCGATTCGTGCGGTTGGCCTCCGAGAGACTCGTGAGGGAGCTTCTGCCCATTCTGGACAACCTGGAACGGGCTTTGGAGGTCGAGGGGGACATCCGAGAGGGTGTGGCGGCCACGCGCGACCAGCTCGTTGCCGCCCTCGGACGGGAGGGCCTAGCCCCAGTGTTCTCCGACGGTGAGCACTTCGACCCCGCCATTCACGAAGCCGTCATGAGCCAGCCTTCGGACGAGCACGAGGAAGACACTGTTATAAAAACCCTCGAGCGCGGCTACTTGCTCAACGGTAAGCCCATACGCCCGGCGAAGGTTATAGTTGCCAAGCAGGTTTAGGAGTGGAAACGAAGGATCTGTACAAGGTTCTGGGGGTTTCTAAGGGGGCTTCGCAGGAGGAGATCCGTCGCTCCTACAGAAAGCTGGCCCGCAAGTACCACCCGGACGCCAACCGGGACGACCCGAGAGCCGAGGAGCGCTTTAAAGAGGTCCAACAAGCCTACGAGATCCTCTCGAATCCCGAGAAGAGGCGAGAATACGACGAAGGCCCCCGTGCCTTCTTCGGCGCCGCCGGAGCCTCCCCAGGTGGCCGAGCCTCCCCGGGCGGCCACGCGAGCGCCAACTTCTCCGACCTGTCGGATCTGTTCGGGACTTTTGGCGACATCTTCGAGGGCGCGAGAAAGGGGCGACCCCAAGCGACCCGCGGAGAAGACGTAACCGTGAGCGTAAACTTAAGATTTAAAGACTCGCTGGAGGGAATCACCACCCGCATTGCGGCACCCGTCGAGGAGACGTGTGAGGGGTGTCGGGGGGTAGGTGCGGCTCCCGGGACGGCTCCGCGGGTATGCCCGGAGTGTTCGGGGCGGGGGGTGAGGAGCCGGGACCAGGGGTTCTTCGCTTTGTCGGAGCCGTGCTACCGGTGTGGGGGCGAGGGGAGCGTCATCGAGAAGCCGTGCCCTTCTTGTGGTGGGATCGGCAGGCGGCGCAGGAGCAAGCAGGTGACGGTGAAGATACCGGCGGGGGCGAGGGATGGGATGAAGATTAGGGTCCCCGGCAGGGGGAGTTCCGGGAAGAAGGGTGGTCCTCCGGGGGATCTTTTTGTGGTGACGCGGGTGGAGGAGCATCCGGTCTTCGAGCGGCGCGGGGACGATTTTCTGGTCGACGTGCCTGTGAGCTTCGTTGAGGCGGCTTTGGGGGCGGAGATCGAGGTGCCGAAGCCGGGGGGCGGGGCGGTGAAGCTCAGGTTACCTCCCGGGACGCAGGACGGCAAGCGGTTCAAGGTGCGCGGGGCGGGGGCTCCGCGTGCTCGCGGCGACGGTGAGCCTGGGGACCTCATGGTGCGGGTTGGGCTCGTCGTGCCCAAGAAGCTGAGCAGGCGGGAGAAGGAGATCCTGGTGGCTTTGGCCGAGGAGCAGGACGAGGATGTGCGGGGGGAACTGCTCCGCAAGGCCGAGGCGGGGTCCTAGTAGGGCGGCGTGTTGGGGGCCAGGATGCGCAAGAGGCCGGTTTTTATGATAGGCATCGCGGCGGAGTTGATCGGGGTGCACCCGCAGACCTTGCGGATGTACGAGCAGAAGGGTTTGCTCCGGCCACGCAAGAGCTTGAAGAACACGCGGCTCTATTCTCAGGAGGATGTGGAGCTCGGGAGGTACATCCAGAAGCTCACGCAGGAGATGGGGATGAACCTCGCCGGGGTGCAGAGAATCCTCGACCTCGAAAACAGAATCGAAAGGTTGGAGGCCGAGAACGCGAGGTTGTACGAGGAGCTGGAGAGGCAGGCAGAGGATCATGGCAAGGCTGTCGAAGAGGTGCACCGCAGCTACAAGCGGGAGATAATGCTGCTTCCGCGCGGAGAGCTCGTACGAAGTAGACGGGGGTTTTAGTGTCCGAGGTCATGCACTGCTATCGGCACCCCAAAAGGGAGACGCGCGTATCTTGCGCCACCTGTGGGAGGCCCATCTGCACCGAGTGCATGAGACCAACCGATGTTGGGATCAAGTGCCCCGAAGACGCTCGCCTTCCCCGCAGCGCCCGGACCGGGGTGATGAAGACGAACCAGATCCTGAAGACCTTACTTGCCGGGATCGGGATCGCTCTCTTGGGTATCCCGGCGGTCTACTACGTCATCTTCAGCCTCCCATTCCAGTGGCTGATCTCTGCCGCGGCCGGCTACGGTGCGGGGACCTTGATCAACCGCGCCGGAGGCCGCAACGGCGGACCCTTGGCAATTGTCGTCTCCGTAGTCGCCACGGCCGTGCCGTTCTTGGTGTACCTCGAGCCCGACATCCTCGCGGGCACCGTGAGCGCGTTTGGTATCATCCCAATGGTGTTCGCTGCCGCCGCCGCCGGCCTGGCAAACCGCCGGCTGTAACCGCGCTAGATCAACACCGTGTATCGAGCCCTTCGGAGGCTGCGACTCGCGCTTCGACCTCCTTCCCACTCCACGAGCAAGCTCATATGACCGTCTCTGGGCAAAAAAAAGAAGAGGATGAGACCCGCGCGTGACCCAGGCGAACATCCCGCCTTCAGCCCACCGAAACGTCACGGACCTGTCCTGTCTCCAAACTCAACCACGCGCTCCCGCATCGTTGAGATATACCGCCTCTCTAAACTAGCCTAAACCTTGGGAGCCGTGCGTGCTTGGCGAGGCCGAGGGAAACCGATTTCCCATACAAAAGCCGCAAACGCGACTGTCGGTAAACGCCGAACAGGCAACTTAACCTACAGATAAAACCGAACTTAACCTGCAGGTAAAATTGGACCTTAGAATGAGGTTAAGCTCTAAAAAATACTTTCAGAAAGCCTAGCGTAGCTTCAAGAGCCGTGCTAGGGTTGGTGGGCATGAGAGAGGACATGGAGTACATCGGCGGAGTGTTGGACGAGTTGGAGGCGATCGTGCAGGACGCCTCCAGGGTACCGATGCGCAGGGGTCGGGCCGTGGTTGACCGGGCTGACCTGCTCGTAATGTTGGACGAACTTCGTGAGTCTCTGCCCGGCGAGTTGTCGGAGGCCGAAGCGATTCGCAGGGAGTGCGCCGCGGTGGTAGCGGCCGCCGAGGAGGAGGCGCGCAGAATAGTCGAGGACGCGCACGAGCGGGCCGAGGCGAGGGTCTTGGACACGGAGCTATACCGGCGTTCGCAGCGGCGGGCTGACGAGACCGTGGAACGGGCCGAGCGGTACGCTCGGGAGATACGGGGGGGCTCCGAGGTGTATCAGGATCGGGTGCTGGGCCAGCTAGAGAGCTGGTTCCAGGATTCGATCGTCTCGGTCGGGGAGTCCAGGCAGGAGTTGAGCGGGGCTCCCGTACGCCGGTCGCCCATGCCTTCGGCGGAAGGCCCGCCGTCCTCCGAAGAGGACGGCCAAGGTTGGCGGGCCAGCTCGGCCTAGAGGTTGCGACCCTTTCCAGCATTTCTCTGAACCTTGCGGAGGTTTCTAAGGTTGCTCCATGACGAGCCCCCGGCGCGCAGTTTCGGCCACGAGACCCGGCGGCGAGCAAGACCGTTGCGTATAAGGCACGGTTGATCCCGGAGAATCTGTCTCGCTTTGGTCCGATGTCCTCGACCGGGCGGGTTTGTTGGGCCGCTTCGCGGCTCTTTGTCGTTTAGAGCATTGTACGAGCAATCCTCTCCCTTGAGATGGTGAATGCGGCTGTGGCGTCGCTACACAAGCCGGACGTCATCCGCGAGAAAAGGGCCTCGGCGGGGTATCTGTCCAAACTTTATCGGCTCATTCTCGATAACCTCGGCGACGCGGCGTGCCAAGCGGGCGACAGCGGGTTGGAACGGAAGAGACGTTGGAGGACACCGGGGACAGGTTAAGGAGCCGCAGATCTCTTGTCCTGCGCTATCGGTTGGGAGGTTCTGGGGGGGACAGCGTGGAGCGCAGGGCTTCCAGGCGAAGGTTCAACTCGTCGAGGTCCGCGTTCAGCTTCGCGGCCGCGTCTTGGGCGGCGCCACCGCTCTCTACGGAGATGCGCACGACCCGCGCCCGGAGGGTCAGGAGCTTCCCGAAGGCGTCGGAGATCTCCGCGTCCGCAGCGCGCACTTCGTTCTCCAGCCCCGCAAGGTCGGCCTTGCTCTGGCCTTCGTGACGTTCCAGGCTGCCGGAGACTTTGAGCTCCTGGATCGCCTCGGACGCTCTCTCGCGCTTCTGCGCGACCTCCACGAGCCTCTCGGCTATGCGATGAAGCTTCGGGACCGCGTCGTGCAACACGGCTTTCGCGACGTCACCTGACTCCTCGATGGCGATCAAGGCTCGCCGGTGAACCTCGAGCGCCGCCTCGACCTTTTGGCGGGTCTCTCCGCGCGGTAGCCAGCGGGCGCGACGCTCGGGGGAGATAGCTTCCTGCCCGAGACGTGCCCCCGACCGGCTTCCACGTCCTTCGAGGACCCTGCTCCGAAAAAGTGGGTCACGGGCGGCCAGGAGGACGAGGGCCGCGTAGGTCGCCAGAGTGAGGGGGACGATCCACCACGCCAGGGTTGTCGCGAAGGAGACGGCCCCGATCGCGACCACGAGCAAACCCCACGGGCGCAAGAAGGCGGCTCGCAATACCCGCCGCCGCGCCTCGGGCGAGAGCTGCTCCTCGGATCCGCCGGGAAGATCAGGGCGTTGCATCTTGCGACCGGTCGCTTTCTGGCTCGTTTTCGAAGAGGGTAAGGCGCACCCGGTCGCCCACCTCTAGTGCGAGGGCTCGGGAGGCGTTGCCCTGGTTTACGGAGAGGCTCAAGCGCCGGTGAGAGTCCGGGACGAGCACGAGGTCCCCGACCTTCGAGTGTCCAAAGGTCTCGACGTAGTGGATCGGTATGTCGTCGTCTACGTCGGCATCTACCTTTAGCAGCGCGCCGAACCCGAAAGTGGCCTTATCTGCCGCTACCGAGAGCCGGGCGTTGCCGTAACGGTCCACGCCTACGATAGTGGCCGCGATTGTATTCGTGTCTTCTTTCTCCACGCCAAGCACCTTCACGCGCGTGAGTGAGGCGGGATCCACCGCCTCCCCGAGCCGCTCCATCTCGAGCCCCGACGCCAGGTGTGCCGCCGCGGGGGCGAAGACATCGCGGCCGTGGAAGGTGCTCGAGACGGGGTGAATATGGTAGTCAGTGTTCGTCAGCGAAACGGCGCCCGCGATGCCTTCCAAAGCCTCGGCCGCGGCCATTAGCAGGCCGTTGTCTGGGCCGACGAGAAAGGCCCCACTCGCGGTCGAGAGGGCCAGCGCACGCCTCTCCGTGCCGACACCGGGATCGACGATAGCCAGATAGACCGTGTTCTCGGGCATGTAGCGCGTGGCGTGCTCCAGGATCTCCGCTCCCGCCTCGACCCCGAAGCCGGGCACCTCATGCGTGAGGTCCACTACGGTCGTCCCCGGCGAGATCCAGAGCATCACCCCCTTGCACAGCCCGACGAAGTCGTCCACCAAGCCGTAGTCCGAGAGAAAGCAGATGGGTCGCGCGCCGCTCATGTCTCCCAGTATAGAACGTGTCCCCGCATCGCCGAGCAGGACCGACGGTTGGCCTGGGTATCACCCATCCCTACTTGAGCGAGAATCACCACCCAAACAAACCGACAAAGCCCAAAGAACGCAGAGCAAAGCCGACCCTGCACCGTGTCAGTTACGCTCAACGGTCGCTACCTTCCTGCAAACCGCAAACCCCCGTAAACCCAACTTGCTGGGACCAAACTG
>JALZEL010000390.1 GCA_030862075.1 Actinomycetota bacterium
GGGGGACAACACGGTGATGAACGTGGAGCTGATCTCTCCGATCGCCATGGACGAGGGGTTGAACTTCGCCATCCGCGAGGGGGGCAGGACCGTAGGGGCTGGCGTCGTAACAGAGATAGTCGAGTAGGGCAACTTTTCGTACCGGGGCGGGGTGGTTCGCCTCGCCCCTGTGATCTGGAGGATCTTGTGCGACAATTGGTAACGCTGGCATGTGAGGAGTGCAAGCGCCGGAACTACCATAGCCGTAAGAACCGGCGCAACACGCCGGACCGCATCCAGTTGAGGAAGTATTGCCCGTGGTGCCGGCAACATACGGCGCACCGGGAGACCAGGTAGGCAGAGGGCAGTAGCTCAGTTGGTAGAGCAGCGGTCTCCAAAACCGCAGGTCGGGGGTTCGAGTCCCTCCTGCCCTGCTCTTGAGCGTCAAGTAAGGTAAGGCGAGGAAAAGATGGGTAGAAGGCAAGGCTCTACCGGAAGAACACAGCAGAGGGGCCGCTTCGGCGGAGCGGTGGAATTCGCGCGCAACGTCCGCGGCGAGCTCCGGCGGGTGAACTGGCCAAACCGGGACCAGCTCCAGCAGAGCACGGCGGTGGTTTTGATCATCGTGCTGGTGCTTACGGGCTTCGTGGCGTTTTGGGACTTCATCTTCCAGAACCTCGCCGAACTCGTATTTCTATAAAGGAACGACGTTTTGAAGAAGTGGTACGTAGTCAACACGTATTCGGGGCACGAGAACAAGGTTCGCACCACGATGGAGCGGCGTATAGACTCGTTCGGCCTGAAGCGTTACTTCGGCGATATCAGCATACCGACCGAGAGCGTCATCGAGATCAAGGACGGCAAGAAGGTCCCTACCGTCCAGCGCCAGTTCCCGGGCTACATCTTGGTGAACATGGACATGAACGACGACACTTGGCGCCTGGTCAGGCAAACTCCCGGTGTTACCCAGCTCGTGGGTGCCGGCGAGAAGCCGACCCCCTTGAGCAGGGCCGAGGTGGAGCGTCTCTTGCGACCAGGCGAGGCCGCCGAGACCCGCGAGAAGGTCAAGACTACCGTGGACTACTCCGTCGGGGAGACGGTGAAGGTTATTGCCGGTCCTCTGGCGGACTTTACGGGTGTGATCTCCGAGATAAACGTGGACCAGTCGAGGCTGAAGGTCCTGGTCTCGATCTTCGGGCGGGAGACGCCGGTCGAGCTCTCCTTTGGCCAGGTAGCGAAGCTGTAGCCGAAGGAGTAGCGTCGATGGTGCAGGGAAGCTCGGCATGACGATCACGATCAGCGTTGTCCATGGGGTCCTGATCGTGGTGGCGGTGGTGGCGCTCATCGTCGCGCTTTACGTAGACGAGGGCTTCTGGTGCGGGATAACAGCGGCGTTTGTCGGCTGCTCCGCCGCGAGCATCGGAACCCTCGGTACCAGTCGTCGGTAGAATTTGGACATAACCCGCGGGAGTAGCTAGAGAGACAGAGGTGTTTTATGGGTAGAGGACGCGGTCGCGGCCGCAGGGTTGCGAGAAGACTGAAGTTGCAGATTACGGGTGGACAGGCGAACCCGGCCCCGCCGGTCGGCCCGGCGCTGGGTCAGGCGCAGGTGAACATCGGGGAGTTCGTGCGGCAGTTCAACGACGCGACGCGCGACCAGATGGGCCAGGTGGTGCCGGTGGAGATCACAGTCTATGAGGACCGTTCTTTTACCTTCATCACCAAGACGCCCCCCGCGGCGTTCCTGCTCAAGCAGGCCGCCGGGTTGGAGAAGGGCAGCGGCGAGCCGAACCGCGCGAAGGTCGGGGCGGTTAGCCGCCAGCAGGTAGAGGAAATAGCGAGGACGAAGATGCCGGATTTGAACGCCGCCGATCTGGACGGTGCGTCGAAGATCGTCGAGGGTACAGCGAGAAGCATGGGGATAACGGTCGATGGGTAGGAAGCTGTTAGAGCAGAAGGCGAAGATAGACAAGGAGCGACTCTACTCGCCACGCGAGGCGCTGGAGCTGCTAAAGGACCTCGACGGGGCGAAGTTCGACGAGAGCGTCGAGGTTCACGTCAAGCTCAACGTTGACCCGCGCAAGGCCGACCAGATGGTGCGCGGGACACTCATGCTCCCGAACGGTACCGGCAAGGCGCGCAAGGTGGCGGTCTTCGCGGTCGGGGAGAACGCTCGAGAGGCCGAGGAGGCCGGGGCGGACGTCGTGGGGTCGGAAGACCTGGCGGCGCGCATCCGGGACGAGGGCTTCACCGAGTTCGACGTCGCGGTCGCGACCCCGGATCAGATGAGCATCGTCGGGAGGCTCGGCCCGTTACTGGGCCCCAGGGGGCTCATGCCTAACCCGAAGAGTGGTACTGTGACGCCGAACGTCGGAAGGGCGGTCGAGGAGATAAAGCGGGGCAAGGTCGAGTACCGGGTGGACCGGTACGGGATCATCCACGGCATTATCGGCAAGAAGTCGTTCGACCTAGACAGCCTGGTCGAGAACTACTTCGCCCTGCGCGACGAGCTCCAGAGGGTGCGTCCGGCGGCTGTCAAGGGCCGGTACTTCCGCTCCGTCGCCATCACGAGCACGATGGGGCCGTCGGTCAAGGTTGACCCCGCGGTCGAGAAGGATTAGTATCTTGCCTGCGTAAGCGTGCAAAACACAAAAGGCCAGAGACAGCCGGGACCCGAATGGGTTTAATAACAGTAGCTCCCGGCCTAGGTCGCAGCGAACGGAGAGACTTACCGAAGCCCCGGGTGCCTGCGGCCCCGGGGTTTTCTAGTAGCGGAGGATCTAAGACGAGGTGAATCGGGAAGAGAAGGCGCGGGTGATCGAGGAGCTCACCGAGAAACTGAAGGGCGGCTCGGTGGTGTTCGTGGATTACAAGGGTATGAACGTCGCCCAGAGCACCCGCTTGAGAGCGCGGAGCCGCGAGTCGGGCGTAGAGTTCGTCGTCGCGAAGAACACCCTGGCGCAGCGGGCGGCGAACCAGGCGGGCGTCAAGGGGATATCGGAGTACCTGGTCGGACCTACGGCGCTGGCGTTCAGCGAAGATCCGGTAGTGAGCGCGAAGTTGATGGCCGAATTTTCGGACGAGATCGGGACGTTTGAGCTCAAGGGTGGCCTGCTCGACGGCGACCAAGTCGTGGACGCGGAGGGCGTCGTGGCACTCTCGCGGCTGCCAGAGAGAGAGCAGCTGATCGCTCAAGTGGTGGGCGGCATCCAGTCGCCGATCGCGGGCCTGGTGAACGTCCTCAACGGCACCATCAGGAACTTGGCGGTCGTGTTGAACCATGTGGCGGAGCAGAAGGGCTCCCAGGCGTAAGAGGCAGTAGGAATAGCGGTAAGCAAAGAATCAGGAGGAACCAGGAATGGCGACTAAGGACGAGATACTAGAGTCCATCGAAAACATGTCCGTTCTCGAGCTCTCCGAGCTTGTGAAGGCTTTGGAGGACCGGTTTGGCGTATCGGCGGCGGCGTTCGCGGCGGCCCCGGCTGCGGCGGCCTCGGGCGGTGACGGCGCTGCGGCAGTCGAGGAGGAACAGACCGAGTTCGACGTCGTTTTGCAGTCGGCGGGCGATAAGAAGATCCAGGTCATCAAGGAGGTCCGCGCGGCCACGGGTCTCGGCCTCAAGGAGGCCAAGGCGCTCGTGGACGAGGCACCGAACCCCGTCAAGGAGGCGCTCTCCCGCGAGGACGCCGATGCCCTCAGAGCCAAGCTGGAAGAGGCCGGCGCCACTGTGGAGCTGAAGTAAGTTTCAGGTAAAAGCTGAGGCCAGCGGCGCTCCCTTCGTAGGGGCGCCGCTTCTGTTTGGACCGGGACCGCTTTTCGCATGGTCGAGTGGTCCGCGCCGGACTTCGCTTCCGCAGGTCTTGGAGCTGAGACCCGACACCTGATTGCCGACCGCTCCAAGTGATGCTAAACTCTCGGGCGTCGGTTCCCATGAAGACCGACGACCAAATTTATTTGTGCGGATATCTTGACTTCTCGGAATGTGAGGAGTAAGATATTCGTTTGCGTGTTCAGCCGTTCTTCAACGATCACCCCTGGAGGAGAGTTGATTTGGTGAGCCCTGTTGTGCGCCGAAAGCGGCACCCTTACGCCCGGATGAGGACCGATTTTGAGCTACCCAATCTTATTGAGATACAGCGGATTTCATTCGAGAGGTTTGGCAACGAAGGCGTTCGTCAGACCCTTACGGAGATCTCCCCGATAGAAGACTACACCGGCTCTTATGCCGTGGAGTTCGGGGAGCCGTATTTCGAGGAGCCGTCCTTCTCCATAGAGGAGTGCGTCTCCAAGGATAAGACATACTCTGCGCCCCTTTTCGTGCGGGTGCGGTTCATCGTCAAGGAGACCGGGGAGCTTCGGGAGCAGGACGTCTTCATGGGCGATTTCCCGCTCATGACTGACTGGGGTACGTTCATCATTAACGGGACCGAGCGAGTCGTGGTGACTCAGCTCGTGCGGTCGCCGGGGGCGTACATCATGGAGCCCAAAGACCCCAGCAAGCAGGTCTTGACGGCGAGTTTGATGCCGGCCCGGGGGTCCTGGCTCGAGTTCGAAGTCGAGACCAAGGGGTACGTCTCGGTCAGGATAGACCGTAAGCGGAAGCTGCCGGTCACGGTTCTCTTGAAGGCGCTCGACCTGGGCGGTACGGAGGAGATCATATCGCGTTTCGGGGATTCGTGGCTCGTGCGCAACACCTTGGAGAGGGACGACACCACCACTAGGGAGGACGCACTGCTCGAGGTCTTCCGGCGGCAGCGTCCCGGCGAGCCGGTCAACATAGAGAACGCGCAGAACCTCATGGACGGGCTCTTCTTCGACGCCAAACGTTACGACCTTTCGGAGGTCGGGCGGTACAAGGTCAACAAGAAGCTCAAGCTCGACGTGCCCAGAGACACGCACACTCTTACCATCGAGGACATCGAGGGCCTCTTGAGGCGCCTCGTGGAGATCGCCGAGGGGCTCGCCGACGAGGACGAGGAGTTCGGTCGCATCAACTACGAGCGCGTCCGGCACAAGCTCGACGAGTACGAGCACTTCGGGAACAGGCGTTTGAGGACCGTCGGGGAGCTGGTGCAGGAGGCGTTCCGTATCGGGATGTACCGCATGGAGAGGGTCGTTCGTGAGCGGATGACGACCCAGGACGCGGATGCGATCACGCCGCAGAGCGTGGTAAACACCAAGCCCGTCGCCTCGGCCATAAAGGAGTTCTTCGGCTCCTCGCAGCTCTCGCAGTTCATGGACCAGACAAACACTTTGAGCGGCCTTTCGCACCGGCGGCGCTTGAACGCGATGGGCGCAGGGGGCTTGAGTCGGGAGCGGGCCCCGATAGAGGTACGCGACGTGCATCCGACACACTACGGGCGGATGTGCCCGATCGAGACGCCTGAGGGCCCTAACATCGGGCTTATCGGGCAGCTCTCGACGTTCGCTGTGGTCGACGAGTACGGCTTCGTACAGACGCCGTACCGCAAGGTTGTCGAGGGGAAGGTGACCGACGAGATCGAGTACCTCTCCGCCGACGAAGAAGAAGAGTACACCATCGCCCAGGCCAATACGCCGCTCGAGGACGGGACCGGCAGGATTCTGGGCGACCAGGTCCTGGCCCGGCGCCGGGGGGGAGAGATCGCGACCGCCTCTCCCGACGAGGTCGATTACATGGACGTGGCGCCCTTGCAGACGGTCTCCGTCGCTACGGCGCTCATACCGTTCCTTGAACATGACGACGCTAACCGGGCGCTCATGGGCGCGAACATGCAGCGGCAGGCCGTGCCCCTGCTCCGCAGCCAGGCCCCGTACGTCGGGACCGGGATGGAGTTCAGGGCGGCGACTGATACGGGCGACGTGCTCATAGCGCGCAACGCCGGCACGGTCGAGCGGGTGGTTTCCGAGAAGATAACGGTTAGGAGAGAGGACGGCGAGACCGACGAATACCGCTTGCGAAAGTTCGCCCGTTCCAACCAGGGCACGTGCGTCAACCAGCGGCCACTGGTCAAGGAGGGCGAGGAGATAAAAGCCGGGACGGTCGTCGCCGACGGTTCCTCGACCGATCAGGGTGAGCTGGCGTTGGGCAAGAACATGCTCGTGGCGTTCATGCCGTGGGAGGGGTTCAACTTCGAGGATGCGATCATCATCTCCGAGCGTATCGTCAAGGACGACGTGCTCACCTCCATCCACATCGAGGAGTACGAGGTCCAGGCAAGGGATACGAAGCTGGGTCCTGAGGAGATCACACGCGACATCCCCAACGCCTCCGATGATGTACTGATGAACCTCGACTCCGACGGCATCATCAGGATAGGCGCCGAGGTGACCTCCGGTGACGTACTCGTCGGCAAGGTCACGCCCAAGGGCGAGAGTGAGCCGACCCCGGAGGAGAAGTTGTTGCGTGCGATCTTTGGTGAGAAGGCGCGCGAGGTGAAGGACTCTTCGCTGAAGGTCCCGCACGGCGAGGGCGGCGTCGTCATCGACGTCAAGCGCTTTAGCCGGGACGACGGTGACGAGCTCCAGCCGGGCGTTAACGAGATGGTGCGTGTCTTCGTGGCCAAGAAGCGCAAGATCGCCGAGGGCGACAAGCTCTCCGGGAGACACGGCAATAAGGGCGTTATCTCCAAGATAGTGCCCGAGGAGGACATGCC
>JALZEL010000007.1 GCA_030862075.1 Actinomycetota bacterium
CCGGCCCGTGCCCGTACATCTCCGTCTTGACCGACCCTACCTTCGGGGGGGTGACGGCCTCCTTCGCGACCGCCGCGGACCTCGTCATAGCCGAGCCGAAGGCGAGGATCGGCTTCGCGGGGAGAAGAGTTATCGAGAGCACGACGAAGGAGAGGTTGCCGGAGGGCTTCCAGACGGCGGAGTTCCAGAAGGAGCACGGCCTCGTGGACCGCATCGTGCACCGTTTGGACCTGAAGGACGACCTGAAGCGGTTCTTGGGGTTCCTCGCGTGATCCTGGAGTTCGAGAAGCCGATCAGGGACCTTGAGGAGCGTATCTCCGAGCTGCACCGGCTCGCGGGCTCTAACCGGGGGCTGCAAGGGGAGATCACACGCCTCGAAGAGGCCCTAGACACCGCCAAGAAGCGCATCTACTCGAACCTGACCCCCTACCAGCGCGTGCAGGTCGCCCGCCACTCGGACCGCCCGGGTTTTCGCTCCTACCGCGACTCTTTAACGGACGACTTCTACGAGCTCTCCGGCGATCGGCTCGACGCGGACGATCCCGCGGTGCGCGGGGGCCTGGCGAAGATAGGACCACACTCGGTCATCCTCTTGGGTCACGACAAGGGTGAGGACGTAAAGAGCCGCGTTAAAAGCAACTTCGGCATGGCCCACCCGGAGGGCTACCGCAAGGCCGGCAGGCTCTACTCCCTGGCGGAGAGGCTGGGGTTGCCGATCGTCGCGCTAGTGGACACGCCGGGGGCCTTCCCAGGACGCGAGGCCGAGGAGCACGGGCAGGCGTGGGCGATCTCCGCCGATCTCATGGCGCTCGCGCGCGTTTCGGTGCCGGTCGTGGCGGTGGTCGTCGGCGAGGGCGGGTCCGGGGGCGCTCTGGCGATGTGCGTAGCCGACCACGTGGCCATGCTCGAGAACTCCTACCTTTCGGTGATAGCGCCTGAGGCCTGCGCCTCGATCATCTTCCGCGACAGCGGGCGGGCCGCCGAGGCCGCCGAGGCGATGAAGCTCACCGCCAAAGACCTTCTGGCCCACGGGGTCATAGACGAGGTCCTACCCGAACCTCTGGGCGGCGCACACAACGAGCCCGAGACCACCATGGAGGCCGTCTCCCGCACCATCGAGGGCGCCCTAAACAGGCTCTCGAAGGTCGGGCAAGAGCTGCTAGTCAAGGGCCGCTACGAACGCTACCGGAGGATAGGGACGCACCTCGCCGAGGGGGAGGCTACCGGCGCCGTTCGAGCAGAGTAGGTTTCCTCCTCCCGGTCCCCGAGGTCGCGCGGACCTAACCGAAGAAGGTCGCGGCGGCCCTGTAGAGGTCGTCGGGCACGGTCTTTGTCTCTTCGGTGGCCTCCTCGAGGGGAACGGTCGTGACCTCGTTGCCCCGCAGGGCGGCCATCTTGCCCCACTCGCCGTTCTTCACGGCCTCGGCGGCCCTAAGGCCGTAGCGAGTCGCGAGGATGCGGTCGAAGGCCGTTGGGGTGCCGCCGCGCTGGAGGTGGCCCAGGACGACGTGGCGGGTGTCTATGCCGGTCCTCTCCTTGATCTCCCCGGCCAAGGTCTCGCCGATGCCGCCGAGCTGGACGTGCCCGAACTCGTCAGTCTCGGCGCTCTGGGTGATGTACTCCTCGCTCAAGGCCACGCCTTCGCTCACGGCGATAACGCCCCATTTTTCGCCGCGCGCGGCACGCTTCTCGAAGAGGTCAGCTATCTGGTCCATGTCCGGCTCGACCTCCGGGATGAGGGTAACGTTCGCAGCGCCGGCGACGCCTGCGCCCCAGGTGATCCAACCCGCGTGCCGGCCCATGATCTCGACGACCATGACCCGCTCGTGGCTCCTGGCGGTGGTCCTCACGCGGTCTATGGCCTCGGTCGCGATGGCGACGGCGGTGTCGTAGCCGAAGGTCATGTCGGTGGCCGAGAGGTCGTTGTCTATGGTCTTCGGGCACCCCACGACCTGCACGCCGAAGTCGTTGTGGAGCCTGTTTGCTACCCCTAGGGTGTCGTCGCCGCCGATGGCGACTAGGGAGTCCACGCCATACTCTTTCATGTTCTCCACTACCTTCTCGGCGTCGCCCTCGTTTTTGTAGGGGTTGGTGCGCGAGGACATGAGGATGGTGCCGCCCGCTTCGAGGATGTAGCGGACGTCGTCTACGTCGAGCTTTTGGACGCTGTCGGATTCGGGGGAGAGGAGCCCCTTCCAGCCGCGCTTGATGCCCAAGACCTCGTACCCGTAGTCCTCGATGCACCTCATGGTTACTGCCCGGATCACGCCGTTCGACGCCGGCGCGTCACCGCCACCCGTGAGTATCCCTACCCGATTCACCTCGGCCATCCTTGCTCCTCCTTTTGCGTGCCGTCTAAGAACTCAGTCTAGCAAACCCGCTTCCTTTGGGTCCTCCTAGCTGTGATGGTGCCTGTTCTCGAAGAGGATTGAGCTGCGAACGAAGTAGGAAGGGTTCCTCACCAGATCTGGAGATCTGTCGGTGTGCTTGCGCTGCCTCCGTTGCAGAACCCAGTCTCCGATATCTTCGGGAAGTTGTAGGTGGTGAGTCGGGAGCAAGCTGGCATCTGCGCTCGCGAAGCCAGGTTCGGTCGAGAAGGTTCGTAGGCTGATGTGAAAGACGCCGAGCGATACCCTAGAATCTCGCGCATGGTGCGTGTGCTGTTCGTCTGCATGGGTAATATCTGGAGCTTGATTCAAAAGCACACAGCGACAGAGCTGAGATTCCGCAGCCTACTCACTGGCGGTGTACAAGAGGTACGGTTAGAGCGGTTGGCGAGAGGATGTCAAGAACTCTAATAGAAAGAGGACGTGGCGAGGGCCATTCCGCCAGACGAGTACTGGTGGAATTCAATTGGTAGG
>JALZEL010000010.1 GCA_030862075.1 Actinomycetota bacterium
GTTCGTCGAGGGTCCGAACGGGGTCACCATCAACGTCACCATCCGGCAGGGCCAGCAGGCGCTCGATCCGGGGGAGTATGGCATTCACATCCACGAGACGGGGGACATCACGCCCGACTTCGAGGCGGCGGGCGAGCACTTCAACCCGACGAACGCCCAGCACGGTTTTAGTAACCCCGAAGGGCCGCACGCCGGGGACCTGGAGAACATAACGATAAACCAGGATGGGACCTCCACCTACACGACCAGGACCGACAGGATAACGCTCTCCAGGGGCGAGAGGTCCATACTCGACTCCGACGGCAGCGCGCTCGTCATCCACTCTGCGGCCGACGACTACGAGACTGATCCCTCTGGCGAGTCCGGCGACAGGCTAGTCGCGGGCGTGATTGAGTCTTCCAGGAGTAACGAGCCTCTGCCGAGCTCGGGCGGCATCAGCCTCTTGCCCGTTGCGAGCATCGCGGCGCTCGCCGGCGGCGGGCTGTTGCTGGTCCGGAGACTGCGCCTGATCTCATAACTTCTTGGGATCCTCATCACCTAGCAAGGGGAGAAGCTGTGTCGGAAAGCCGGGCAGGCAGGAGGGGGTATGAGGAGAAGAGGTCGGCAGCCAAGGAGGACAAGCCACTAGACCGGAAAACTGTGAGCACAAAGAGGGCCGGGGTATAGCCCCGGCCCTTCTTCTCCTGCAACGTCAGCTTGTTCTACGAACAGTTCTGCTCTACTGCGGTTTGCCCGGTTAGCCGGAAGCTACTCTTGCTCGCTCTGCAGCCGGGGCACGAGCATCTCCTTGGCTCGCTGGGACGCCCTCAGGTTGTTTTCGAGTATCCCGTTGAAAAACTCCACCAGCTCTTGGTCGCCCTCTTCTTGGGCGTCCTGGACGTAGGTCTTGAGCGTTTCGACGTTCTCCGACGCTTGGTAAAGCGCGCTGATCAAGTTGTAGTTCTTGTCTTTGGGTTGTCTCGAGGCTTCGGTCATCTTGGTCCTTTCTTCTAGCTTGCCGCGTACGACCTGTTTTGGTCTGAGGGTATGTTCCCCGAGGGGCGAGGTTTAAACTACCGAGCGTCTGCAGAAGCTTGGGGACGCGATCGGCGGAGCTTGAACTTAAAATGTTCTTATGGACCTTTGTAGAACGAAGCGGCCTGGCTAGGCCCCTCGCAGGGAGGAGCGTTGCGGTTTAGGAGTAGGGGAACCCGGAGCGTTCGGTCACGTTCGGGCAGGGGCCCGAAGGCGAGTCCCCGACCGCGTCTGTACGCGTTGGCGCTCCTCGCGGTCGCAGTCTTTCTGCTCGTCGCCGGATGGTCCTGGATCGACGCGCAGACCCGGGCGGTTGTCGTGCTCTCTTCGGTCCTCGAGACGCCCGTCCTGACGCCCACCATTGAGGCCCTCACTAGTGAGCCGCGCGTCGAGGACACGGTTCTAGCCGGCAGCCCGACCCTCATAGCGAGGCCCGGCGGCGAGGGGCCGTGGCCCACGCTTCTCTTCGTCAACGGCACGGTCCCCCAAGGTCGCACGCTCCCGGAGGTCCAGAACCTCGCCCGCGGGCTCGCCCGGGCCGGGTACCTCGTCGTGGTGCCGGACCTGCCGGGCATGAGGAACGACGAGATCACCGAAGAGACCGTCTCCTCGGCCCTGGAAATGACCCGCGCCGTGGCGGATTTTCCCGACGCCCGCGACGGGCGGGTCGGCCTCGTCGGGATCTCGACCGGTGCCACCATCGCCCTCCTGGCCGCCGAGGATACCGACGTGGGCGAACACGTCTCAGTCGTCGCCGGCAT
Organism: Actinomycetota bacterium; assembly: GCA_030862075.1. Classification (GTDB taxonomy): domain Bacteria; phylum Actinomycetota; class Rubrobacteria; order Rubrobacterales; family Rubrobacteraceae; genus Rubrobacter_F. Next base: position 1,776 of record JALZEL010000010.1, read on the forward strand.
CGCTCCGTACACCGACATCCGGACCGTCCTAAGCATCGCCACCACCGGCCACTACCTAAACGGCGATGAGTACGTCCCGTACAAGGCCGACCCTTTCCTCTCCTACGTTGCCGCCCGCTCGGTGGTCGCGGCGCTACCCGCCGGGGAGGACCGGGACAAGCTCCGTGCGGGCCTGCAGGAGGTTGCCCGCCTCGACCCGGACCCTCTGGCCGAACTCCGTACCCGGTCTACCGACGACCTCGGCCCGGAGGCGGGTCACGTCGTCGAGCTGCTCGCCAACGACGACCCCGAACGCTTCGACGAGCTCTACGCGGCGCTCCCGCCTGGGGTGCGCGCGAGCATGGACCGGCTCTCGCCGCTCGGCGAAGCCGAGTGGCTGACGATGCCCGTGGAGCTCACCTCGGGGGCCCAGGACAAGTATTTCCCCATCTCCGAGTCTTTCGCGCTCGCTCGCATAGCCCCCAATTGTCGGGTTACGGTGGCTGAGCCTTTGGACCACGGGGAGCCGGTTCCTTCCGTCAGCGATCTCCCCGCCTTCGGCGCCTTCGATGGCTTCGTCGTCCGCTCGCTGCGCGAAGCGCGCCTCAAGGAGCCGGCCGATTAACGTCTTCCTGTCCCTCGTAGGCTAAGATTCCTTTCGTGCGAGAGAGGCTCTGGGAGATAGACGTTCTGCGTGGGATCGCGGTGGTCGCGATGGTCCTGTACCACTTCTCGTACGATCTCGCCTACTTCGGACTATTCGACGTGGGGTTCTTTAGGAATGGGGTCGGGCTCGACCTGGGGCGTTTGATCGGGGGCACGTTCGTCTTTCTGGCCGGTCTCTCGCTGACGTTGAGCTACAGGAGGGCGGTAGCGTCCCGTTCGCCCGGGCAGGGGCTCTTCCGGAAGTACCTGTGGCGGGGGTTGAGGATCTTCTCCTACGGCATGGCCATCACCTTCGTGACCTGGCTCTTCGTGCCGGGGGAGATGATCGTCTTCGGCATCCTGCACCTGATCGGGATCTCCATCGTCCTCGCGTACCCTTTCTTGGTACTGAAGCTCCCGAACGTCGCCCTAGGCTTCGGTTGCATCGCCCTCGGCCTATACCTAAACGACTTCAGCGCCGCCCACCCCTGGTTGGCGTGGCTGGGGATCAGACCAAACTCCTTCATGCTCGACTACTGGCCGATCCTTCCCTGGTTCGGGGTAACGCTGCTGGGCGTGTTCGTGGGCAACGCACTCTACGGCGAGCCCAGCAAACGAACCCCCCACTCGTCCCCCGCGGCGAGCCGGCCCCTGGCCTTTTTGGGGAGACACTCGCTCCCCGTCTACCTAGTCCACCAGCCGGTCCTACTCGCCGCCCTGATACTCCTCGGCTTCGGAGACGTGGGGATTCCGTAGGAGTCCTTCCTAGACCCTTACTCGCTCGATGCTCGACCAGGGCAGGAACTCGTACCCGCCGGGGTCCCCGCTGGGATCGCGGATGTCCAGTAACAGCCCCGAGCCGTCGCTGTCGCAAACGTAGCCCGACACGTCGTTGCCCACCCGGGCGCTCACCCAGACGAAGCTTCCTCGCCCCAACGCCTCCGGTATCCGCGGGCTCCCCTCCCGCAACCTCTGCGGTCCGTCGCCGGACCTTCCCCT
>JALZEL010000023.1 GCA_030862075.1 Actinomycetota bacterium
AGTCGGTCGAGAACGAGGTGGACGAGGAGACCGCGGACGGGTACGGCGTCGAGGTCGTCCGCCGGATGACCGGGGGTGGCGCGATGTTCGGCGAGCCCGAGAACATCATCACGTACTCGATCTACGCCCCGCCCAAGCTCGTCGCCAGGATGTCCTCCGTAAACTCGTACGCCTTCTTCGACGTTTGGGTCATAGAGGCGCTCCGTTCCTTAGGCGTGGGCACCTGGTACGAGCCGATCTACGACATCACCTCCTCGGATGGCAAGATCGGGGGCGCCGCCCAGGCCAGGAGGACCGGCGCGGTCCTCCACCACGTGATGATGTCCTACGAGATGGACGTTCCCAAGATGCTCCACGTCTTACGGATTGGCCAGGAGAAGCTGACCGACAAGGCGACCCAGAGCGCCGAGAAGAGAGTCGGACCCCTACGCCGCCAGACGCAGCTCCCGCGCGAGGAGATAATCAGGCGCATGATCTCAACCTTCGAACAAAACGCCGGGACGAGCCTCGTGGAGGACCGCATCGCGCCCGAAGAGCTCGCCGAGGCCGAGGAGCTCGTGCGGACCAAGTATGGCACAAGGGAGTGGACCTACCTCGTACCCTGACCAGCCTCATGCACGCTTCTAGCTTCTGGCTGCTGGTGATAGGACCCTCCTGGAGAGGGACTCGCCGCGAGCGACGTGTAGGGTTAACATGACATCATGAAGCGCGGTGTCCACACCTTCTTGCCGACGAGCAGAGTCTACTTCGGCGCCGGCAGCCTGAACGAGCTCGAAGAGGAGGCCCGGTCGTACGCCCGGGCCTTCGTCGTCTCCGGGCGCTCGCTGAACGAGGAGACCGACCTCGTGCGCCGGGTGGAGCATCTGCTCAGGGGGAAACACGCCGGCACCTACGACGGCATGAGCCAGCACACGCCCGGCAGCGCCGTCGAGAGGGCGGCACAGGAGGCCAAAGCCGCGGACCTTCTGGTGAGCGTCGGTGGCGGGAGCGTCATAGACGGGACGAAGGCCGTGGCAGCGAGGGTCGGTTATCCCGCGCAGGTCGCGGTGCCGACCACGCTCTCGGGGGCAGAGTGGGCACACCTGGTTGGGGTGACGGACGAAGAAGCGGGGCGCAAGAGCGGCTTCGCCGACGAGCGGGCCGTCCCGGTGGTCGTGATCCTGGACCCCGAGGCGACGCTTTTCACGCCAGAGAAGCTCTGGCTCTCGACGGGCATCCGGGCCCTCGATCACGCCATAGAAGGCTTCCTGGGCGAGGGGGAACACCCGATAGAGGACGTCCTCGGCCTTGAAGGAGCCCGGCGCCTCATCGAATACCTCCCACGCTCTAAGGAGGAACCGGAGCATCTGGGGCTACGCCTGGAGCTACAACTCGCGGCGTGGATGGCGTACTTCGGACCCTTGAACACCCCGATGGGGCTCTCGCACAACCTGGGGCGCAGGATCGGGGCGAGCTACGGCGTCCCCCACGGCTACACCTCTTGCGTTACCCTGGCACCTACGCTCGAACTCGTTGGCGCCGGGGTGCCGCGCGAACGCTGGGGACAACTCGCGAGCGCCCTCGGTGGAGACCCCGCCGAGAGTGTCACCGCGCTCGTGGAGAAGCTGGAGCTCCCGAATCGCCTGAGCGAGGTAGGCGTGCCCGAAGAAGACCTGGAAGAGATAGCCGGAGACTTCGGGGATTTGGCCGGGGAAGCTCTGGAGATCCTCCGCCGGGCCTACTGAATTCAGGTGCGAACGACGTCCGTGCCGGCGGCGTAGTGCGTCGTAGAATAAGGAGACATGGGACGGAGTTCGGACAGAGAAGTACAGAGCGTAGCTTTCCCGACGCTGACGGAAGATCAGACCGCCTTCCTCAAGCGTTACCGGGAGGTAAAGAAGTCGAAGGCCGGTCAGGTCCTTTTCAAGGAAGGAGATACCACCTACGACTTCATCGTCATCCTCCAGGGAGCGGTGGAGATCGTCGAGAACTTCGGTGGGGAACCCCGGATGATAGCCACCCACGGCGCGGGACGCTTTCTTGGCGAGCTGAACATGCTCACCGGACAGGAAGTGTACCTCTCGGCCGTCGTCCGCGAGGCGGGAAAGGTACTGTCCATCTCCCCTGAGAACCTCAAGGACGTCATCACCGAGGAGCCCACCCTCTCGGATATCATCCTGAAAGCCTTTCTCGCACGGCGCTCCCTCGGCGGTTGGCGAAGGCTCGATGGCGGTGCAACTCGTTCACCAGTATCTGGCCGAGGTAGACACATAAAAAGCGGCTTCGGTCAGCTGCCGACCTCAGGCCCTGGCCTGCTCCGTCTCGGCCGGCTCCACCTCATAGCTCTCCTTCCAGGCGTCGAATCCACCCTCTAGGGCCACTGCCTCGAATCCCATTTTGTTTAGCCGCCGCGCCGCCCGGGCGCTGGTCTCCTCGTCCGGTCAGGTGCAGTAGGCGACGATGCGCTGGCCTTCGACCTGGCTCCGGGGATGTTCGTCTTCCCAGGCTCTGGCCCACTCTTCGACCTCGTCCGGCCTCACCCGGACGGCGCCGGGGATGCGCCTCTTGTCCTTCTCGTACTGGGAGCGGTTCCTGACGTCGAGGACCATGGGGGGCGGGTCGCCCTCCAGCAACGCGGCGAGCTGTGCGGGTTTGATCCGGACCGTCTCGTTGGCGGCGCCCTCGAAGATGCCGCCGGCGCTGCCTTCACGTTCCTCCGGGTAGGTGTCGCCCTCGATAGCCTGGCCGTAGAGCGAGGAGAGGGGTGTTGCCGAAGACCCGTGCACCACGATTGAGACGGTAACGACCACCCCCGTGACGGCCATAAGGAACTCAGCACCCGGGACGCCGGCCCCCACGACGAGCAGCGCCAGAAGCAGCGAGTTGAGGCCGCGTGGCCCGAACCACCCAATGAACGCCCTCGCCGCGTTGCTCACCGCGGCCTTGCGCAGCACGATCCCGATCGCCAAAGGACGGGCGACGAAGATCACGATAAGCGCCAAGAGGAGCGCCGGTACGAGGGGGGCCTCGGCGAAGAGGTCGGAGATCACCACCCCGAATAGGATGAAAGACAGGAGCATCGCCATCTCGCTAGTAGTTTCGCCGTAGTCCAAAATGCACTGGCATAGGTCGAAGTTCAGGACCGCCACCGCGAAACCCGCGGCGAAGGCGGCCAGAAAGCCGTCACCTCCCAAAGCCTGGGCGCACACGAAGGCGAGCAGCACTACCCCTATGCCGTAGAGGGATTGGTAGA
>JALZEL010000031.1 GCA_030862075.1 Actinomycetota bacterium
GGGACGCCATTGCCCGCCAGGACCCTTCGTTCACCGTCCAGATCACCAGGCTCAGGATCGGCAGGCTGATAAATCCCGAAAGTAGGGCGAGCGCGGCCACGGCGAAGCCGGACGCGAGCCTGTCTCCGCTCCCGGTCTGGCCTGGTCGCTTCTGCTTCGGCTTCACCTTGCTCGTTCGAATTCGTATTCCTCCAGCACACCTTGCCCCTCATCGCTCAGCACGAGATCCACCCACTCCTGTGCTAGCTCGGGGTGCTGGGACTCCGTTATCGTGGCTATCGGGTAGGTGGCCGGCACGTCGATGTTCTCGGGTATCTCTATGACTTGGACTTGGTCGCGGATGTCCTCGGTCACGTCGCTCCGGTAAACGAAGGTGGCGTCCGCCTCCCCCAGAGTCACCCTGTTGGCCGAGGCCCGCACGTTAGCCTCCCGGGAGACCACCTTGTCGAGCACCGTTTGACCGAAGCCGGCGCCATACTGGGAGTCGGCGTTCGCCAAGACATCTTCGGCGTAATCGGCGATCGGCACCCCGTCCTCGGCGAGCACCAGCTGCGCCTGCACTTGCGCCAAGTCCTGGAAATCTTGTATGCCGGCCGGATTGTTGGCAGGTACGATCACCACGGGGCTGTTCCTCGCGAAGATCGCGGGCCCGTCGACGAGCCCTTCTTCCACGGCCGTCTCCATCTTCGCCTCGTCCGCAGATGCGAAGACGTCTCCCGGTGCACCCTGCTGGATCTGGGTGAGCAGAGCCGAGCTGCTCGCGAAGCTCGTGGTAACCTCGATACCCTGGTTCTGCTCCTCGAACGTGCTCTCGAGCTCCCCAAAGGCGTCAGTAAGCGAGGACGCGGCGAGCACGGTCAGGGTGGAACCCTTCTCCTCTTGCTGTCCCCCGTCTCCCCCATCGCATCCCGCGAGGCCTCCGACCACGAGGCACGCCAGCAATGAACCAAAAACCCGGCCCAGGAACGAACGCGGACGATCTCCCATTCCCGCCGCCTCTCCAGTTAGCCGTTACGATCGGCAGCTTATGCTAGAAAAGTTCCGGCACCCGTTCTTCGGGCAACGTGCACAAAACCGGGCCGAATTCCTGGGCAAACCCCCTAAGGTTTCCAGTCGCAACAGTTTTCGGTGGCTGCTATAACAGCGAACCCCTAGACGTAGGGTTTTACCTCGTCGTCATCGGCCTGCCGCCTGTAAGCCTCCGCTATCCCGAGAACCTCCCAGACGTACCACCCGGCACGGTTGTAGGTGTAGAGTGCCGCGTGCCAGTTCAGGTGCGCCACTGGCCTTGAGGTACTTAGCGGCTGCTGGGATTGCGTCGTCGGGGTCCATTATGTTCGCCACCCTGTCCCCGTTGCCGTCGACGCCGTACTCTCTTCAGGTCGAAGGCAAGAACTGCATCAGGCCCAGCGCGCTTGCGCTGGAGGGGCCCATATTCGCGCGGTGGTCCGACTCGGCCTTACCCACGGCCGCGAGCACGTACCAGTCTTCGGCGAACCAGTACCGCTTCGCCGACGCTTTGCAGATCTGCACGTACCTCTCGCAAGTTATCGGGCCCACCGGGCGCGCCACGATGTCTTCGAGTGCGATCTCGAGCTCCCGCTCCCTCGTCTCGACGCTTTCATTACCGCTATCGCTCGCTGGCGGCCTAGTAAACGCCCCGGCCCTCTCCTCGGCCCTCAGCCGGGCGATCCTCGCCTCCATCTGCTCCTTTTTCGACCCCAACCTGCCGACGGAGTCCTCCAACGCTGCCTAGCGCCGCCGCGGCTCCTCGGCCCGATTCTGATGTTCCTCCCGCGACTTCCTGTATTCTGCCTTCTTCCTTTCTAGCCGCCGGGCGGTGTCCTCTAATGTCCGCCGGGGGTAGTCTCTGAATTGTATGCTTTTAGCCGCGGCCTCTCGTTGGTCCTCCAAGTCCTCGTTTAGAGGCTACGCCAATAGGCGAGTAGCGAATGTGACAACGGACAATAAAGAGGCGCCATAACCGTTCGGCGAGACGCCAAATGCAAAAGTTGTTAGCCTATTGGCGCAAGTTCTTAGTCTCTGGTTCTGCAGATCCAACCTCTGAGCTCGCGACGACGAGGCGTCGACCTGAGCCTGCGCCTC
>JALZEL010000078.1 GCA_030862075.1 Actinomycetota bacterium
CCCGCCAATAAGCGCCGAGGCCAAGAGCAGCGGCATCGCTCCCAGAAAGACCATTTTGCCCGCCGCGTGCAGTTTGAGGTAGGTGTCCGGCAACCGCGCCACCCCGTACGCCCCGACCGTCATTATCAGGACACCGAAAAGCACCAGGGCGTCGGCAACGTAAGGAAACAAGGGCGCCATCAGAAGATCTTCCTTTCTCCGTAGTACCGGGCGGCGGCCAGGGTGCCGACGAACGCTAGGAGGGCGAGGACGAGGGCCACGTCCAGATAGTAGGAGGTGCGCTCCGCGGTCCCGTAGAGCACGAGAAGCGCCGTCAGGATCAGGGTCAGCGTATCCAGCGCGAGGATGCGTCCGCCCGTCAAAGGGAGTTTTATAGTCGCCACTACCCCCACCGTGAGCAACACCGTCATCCAGGTCACGGCAACGTAGAAGACTACCTCGTGCAAAGCGCACCCCTCTCTATGATCCGTCGTACATTCGTCAAGGGAATACCTTCTTCTGGTAGCGTTGGTAGAAGTCCTCGCGATCCTTGCGCACCGCCTCCGGGTCGCTCGCGTCTATGACGTGGACCAGCATAAACTCGTCGTTGGCTTCGACGAGTAGCGCCCCCGGTGAGAGCGTCGTCACCAACGCCGTCACCGCCACCCCTGTGGGGGTCCGCTCGCCGCACGGTACTTTAACGATGCCAGGCCTGACGAGCGGCCGGAGGTGCAGAACGACGAGCGCTACCTCCCAGGTCCCCTTGACGACGTCCCATACTACAGCCACCGCGAACGGGAAGAAAGCTACGCAGCGGCCGAGGAGCCCCGGCAGCGAGTCTGGCCGGCCTTCGGCTGCGCCGAACACGAAACCGCGGTAGGCGTAGAGGGCAGCTACCGAGGCGACCACGCCGAAGAGTAGATCCAAAGGATGAAAGCTCGCGAGCGTCATCGTATAGACTCCAGCGAGGAGAAGGACGACAAGACCCGCCCGCTTCACGCCGAACCTCCTCCATCGTGGCTTCCGGCCAGGACTGCCGCGGCCTCCTCGCCGAGTACGAAGAGCGGCTCGGGCCAGAGGCCTGTCGCCAAGGCCAATACTGCAAGAGCAACGACCAGCGTCCGTACCGTCCGCGAGCTCGCCTTGTCTTGGTAACCCTCTTGCGGCTCTTTGGACAAGAAGGCGCGCTGGTAGATCTGGAACATATACACGAAAGACAGGGCACTGCCCAAGAAGATTACGACTACCAACACCGCGGCGCGGACCGTACCGCCCGCCGCGAGGGCGGCGTCGAAGGCAACGAGCTTGGCGATAAACCCAACGGCGGGCGGGACCCCCGCAACGCTGAACGCGCCGACCGCGAACGCGGCGCCTACGAGCGGACCGCGCAAAGGCGCTGCGAGGAAAAGCAGCGCCTTGTTCAGGGCGTTCACTATCGTGTAGACCGTGGCCGCAGCGAGGCCGACCGCACCGCCGACGGCCAATGCTACGAGGACGTAACCGACCTGCCCGATCGCCGAGTACGCCAGGACCTCCGTTGTGTCTCGGCGTGAGACTGCCTGCAATGCCCCGTAGACTATGCTCGCACAGCCGAGGGCCAGGACGGCGAAGGTCCCCAACTCGAGCTGCTCCGAGAGGATGCCGCCACCGAAGCGCAAGAGGCCGTAGCTCCCGATGTTCGCCAGGGCGCCCGAAAGGATGGCGGCCACCGGCGCGTGGCTCCCGACGTAGACCGCCGGCAGCCAGAAGTGAAACGGGAAGAGGCCCAGCTTCAGGGAGAAGGCGACGAAGATCGCCGCGGCGATCGCAACCAGGGAGTTCGAGTTCACCTCACCCACCCTCTCGGCTATGGCCACCATCTCCAGCGTACCTGTCACGTGGTAGAGGGAGGAGACAGCGATGAGAAACACTACCGAGCCCAAGAGGTTCATGACCGCAAAGATAAACGCCCCCCGCACCTGGTAGTCCCGCTCCCGGTAACTGGTCAGGATGAAGGAGGCGGTCATGGAGATCTCGAAGAACACGTAGAAGTTGAAGACGTCTCCCGTTAGGAACAGCCCCGAGAGTCCCGCTGCTACGAACAGGACCAGGGCCGGAAATGTTCTCGTGCGCACCCCCAAAAAGAGCTCGTAGACGAGGGAGGCCAGGATAACGCCGACCGAGACCGCTGCGAAGACGCCCCCCAAGACGTCGGCCCGCAGGACGATGCCGATCCCAGCAGGCCATCCGCCGGTCACCACCTCGACCGGTCCTTCGCGCAGAACCCGCAGCGTCAGCAGCACCGCGGAGGCGAAGCTCACCATCAGGCCTGCGGCGGCGAGCCAGCCCACCCACGTACGCCGCCCATCCAGGAGGCCCAGCGCCACGGCCAGCGTCCACGGCAAGCCCACCGAGAGCACGAGTAGCGTCGAGCCCATCACTGGGAGTTCACCTCTGGTTCTTCGTCCCCCGGCTTCTCCTCGGGGTCCTCCTCCGTCGTGGGATCTTCCCCCCGCTCCAGGGCCTCGGCGTCGCGCACCTCGGCCTCCGAAACGTCCGAGAGGTCCACTGTTCCCTGGAAGGTATAGAGTCGGTAGGCCAGGCTGAGGAGCAGGGCGGCGACGCTGGAGCCAATTACGAGCGCCGTTAGGGCCATCGCCTGCACCAGCGGGTCGCTCGCTCCCTCCTCGGGGAGCGGCAGGATCGGGACCTTCCCCCGGATGAGCCCGGCGGCGATGATGAACAGGATGGCGGCGTTGGAGATTAAGATGAGCCCTATCACCACCCGAAACAGGTCGCGTTGCTGGACGAGGAAAACGCCCGCTCCGAATACAGCAGCCACCGCAACGGAGATCGCGAGCGTCACCGGTCCTCCTTCCCGGGCAGACGGGCCTTTGCGTCTGCCGCCACTTCCGCGTCAGCTGAATCCGGGCCCCGGTACTCCTCCTCGTCGGCGATGGCGCGGGCGATGAGGTTGACGCTCCCCACGACGAACCCTAAGACCAGTAGGAACACCCCGACGTCGAAGAGTACCGGCGTTATGAGCTCGACGGTGCCGAGGTACACGACGTCCTGGCCGGGCCTTGGGTAGTGAGTCAGGACCGGGTCCCCTAAGAATAGGGGCGCCGCCGCGACGAGGAGCGCGACGAGAAGCCCTACAAAGGCGATCTTCCCGGCGGACCGGACGAGCGGGAGCTTCTCCGCCTTGTGACGGCCGAAGGCGAGGTACTGCAGGAGCACCCCCAGAGAGGCTACAACCCCAGCCGAGAACCCATCACCGGTCTGAGCGTAGCCCTTGACTAGTATCGCCGCCGCCACAAAGAGCGTAGGCAGATAGAGCAGCTTTGCTACGGTGCGCGTCATCACGCCCGCGGCTTCAGTACCCATGGTCGCGGTGTCACTTGCAGTATGGCGTGCGGTAAGACGCCCTCGGTTGAGGAGGGTCGCCACCCCGAGGAGGACGAGGGCGACGACCGTAATCTCGCCTAGAGTGTCCAGGCCCCTGAAGTCGGCCAGTATCGCCGTCACCACGTCCTTGGCGTGGGCGTCTTCGGCGAGGCGGACGTGCTCCCTAGCGACGGTGGTCTCGGCAGCGGGCTGGCTGAGAGCGCCCCACACGAGCGCTAGGGCGAAGCCGCCCGCGACGAGGGAGGAGAAGATCGTGCGGCGACGCTTCTGCACGAGGGTGAACGCCGGTAGCTCGGCCTGGCGGTGCAGGACCTCGTAAGGTATGAGCTTCGAGGTGCCGAGAAAGAGGAGCGTGAGGATCGTCTCCACGAGGACCGCCACAAGAGCTACGTCGGGGGCCCCAAAGAAGGCGTACACGAGCGCGAGCGTGAACCCCGAGCCGGAGAGCACCAGCGCCAGCGTGACGTGCCGCCGCACGAAGGTCGTTGCGAGCGACGCGACCACCGCCGCGGAGAGGGCCAGTAGCAGCGGCAGGTCCTGCGCCCCGAGCTCCCCTACCCGGTAGGCGCCCATCGTGGGCGTGAACAGGATACCCACTCCAACGAGGAGGCCTGCGGGCAGGAGTATCGCCGCTACCCGGCTCCTGAGGTCCCGCACCTCCGCCCGGTGAGCGTAGTCGGAGAGCCGGTTTAGACCGTTCACAGAGAGCTCGTAGAGCCGCTCCGGCCCCGCGAAGTCCCCGAGCCGCGAGGCGGCCAGAGCGCCCTTCTCCCAGAGTGGCCTCGAGATCACGATGAGAGTTCCCAGGGCGAACGTCCCCAAGGCCATTAGGTTCTCGGCACGCAGGTCGAAGTGGTAAGACAGCTCCAACTCAACGGACGCCCCGTACGAGACGGCACCCGCTCCCTCAGCGAGCACGACAAAAGGCTCGGTAAAGAAGCCGCCGAAGAGGACGAGAAGGCCGAGGAGGGCGACGGGCCAGATCAGCGCGTCCGGGATGCTGCTAGCCCCGTCGCGCGGTCTCCCCAGAAAGAGACCGCTCCAAAAGCGCCAGAGGTACGCGAGCGTCAGCGCCGCGGCAAACACCGCGAACGCCGCGAACAAGAGTCCCTTCTC
>JALZEL010000125.1 GCA_030862075.1 Actinomycetota bacterium
GGCCCGCGGTCGGGCCGTACTGCAGGGCCTGGGCTGAGTCGGCGGCTACCTGGTGCGAGATCTCGCGGAAAGCCTCCTCGCCGAACGCCCGGGTGTCGGGGAAACCGCCGGCCAGAGAGATGATACCGGGCCGCGAGAGGGTGGCCATGAGGTCGCGGGTCGCCGCGCTCTTCATCCCCTTGACCCGGTTGGCGTACAGGAAGTCGAAGCGGTCGAGGTCTACGAGCGGCACCTAAGGATCATCCCTCTCTTCGGTCTCAGGCGCCCGTAGTAGGCGCCACGGGTTCCACGTCTCTCCAACCGAGCTTTTCGGAGAGGACCTGCCAGAGCTCGGGCGCGAGTTCGAAGCGGCTCGAGCTGCAGCGCCTCCCCCGGATCGAGAGCACCTTCAACCCCTCGTCCCCAGCAAAGAGGGCACGCTCCTCTGCCACTGCCCCGACGAGGTACGCTTGCTCGACGAAGTCGTCCTCGTCCAGCTGCGTCCCGAACGAGGCTACGCGCTTCGACGAGACCACCGGCGAAAAGAGGTAACCGGTCGTCATCGCGAACATCCCCTTCGGCCTGAGCACGAGGTCGAACTGCTGGTCCGAGCCCTCGCCGCCGTACGGCACCTCCTCGAGCACGGTGGCGAAGTAGTTCTCCCTGGCGTGCTCTTTTAGTCGCCGTTTCAGGGTCGCGAGCTCTTCGAGCTCTTCGGACGTGGGCCCCGAGGGAGAAGAGGCCTCCGCGAGCATGCCCTCCCAGATGGCACGCGGGAAGACGAGCGCGAGGTCGCCGGAGTTGGCGAGGATGCGAACCTCGCCGTCTGTTACCTCGAGCCTATCGAGGTTTTCGACCTTGAACTCGCGCATACGGGCGACTCTACCACAAAGGGTGCGCGGATTGTAGACTCCGTGGCGTGGAAGCCTTCTTCGTCACCTCCAACCATGACAAGGCCCTGGAAGCCGCCGAGATACTGGGGGTAGAGCTGATGAACGTCGCCCTCGACCTCTCCGAGCTCCAGGCCCTCGACGTGGCGCAGGTTGCCGCGGCCAAGGCCGCCGCTGCCCGCGAGGTCCTCGACACCCCGGAATCCCCCATCCTCGTCGAGGACTCCGGGCTTGTCTTAGGGGCCTGGAACGGCCTGCCAGGGGCTCTTACCAAGTGGTTCTTGCAGAGCGTCGGGAACGAGGGCCTCCTCAAGATGCTCTCCCCCTACGGGGATCGCTCGGCCCGGGCCGTCTGCGCCGTCGCGCTCGCCGCTGCCGACGGCTCCGTGCGCGTGTTCGTTGGAGAGGTAGAGGGGAGCATCGCGCACGAGCCCAAAGGCTCCGGTGGGTTTGGGTGGGACCCGATCTTCGTCCCCGAAGGGCACACGCAGACCTACGCCGAGCTCGGCCCCCGAAAGCACGACGATTCCCACCGCACCCGCGCTCTCAAGGCCGCCCGCGCCGGTCTCAAAGCCCTGACGGGCTAGTCCGCGAGCGTTTAGCGGGGTGGTGGCGCGTGGTATTCTTGTGCGAAACGTGTCTCTGGGAGAGAAGGAGGCCGCAATGCCGGCACAGAGTGACGAGCGCACGGGGGATGGGAGCGTAGAGACCCAGGAGCAGCCTCGCGAGGAGGGAGCAGTAGCCGTAGACGGCGAGCACCTCGTTGGCCTCTACAAGAAGATGGTCTTGATCCGGACCTTCGAAGAGGCCACCCAAAGGGGCTTCAGGCAAGGCAAGATCGGGGGCTACCTCCACGTCTACATAGGCCAGGAGGCGGTCGCGACCGGCTTCCTCGACGCCTACGAAGAGGACGACGTGGTCATCACCGCCTACCGCGATCACGCGCACGCCCTCCTATTGGGCTCCGACCCCAAAAACGTCATGGCCGAGCTCTACGGCAAGAAGACCGGCATCGTCAAGGGCAAGGGCGGTTCGATGCACCTCTTCGACGTCGAACGCGGTATGTACGGGGGGTACGGCATAGTCGGTGGGCACATACCCTTGGGGGTGGGCGTGGCTTACGCCATGCGTTACGAGGAGACCGACCGGATCTGCCAACTGTTCTTGGGCGACGGCGCTATCAACGAGGGCGTCTTCCACGAGGCGGCCAACCTCTCGGGGCTCTGGGGCAAAGAGGGATTGAACCCGTGCCTCTTCATCATCGAGAACAACCAGTACGGCATGGGCACGAGCGTGGCGCGCTCCACCGCCATGACGGACTTGGCCGCCAAGTTCGACGCCTACGGCATCGAGCACGAGAAGGTGGACGGCATGGACCTCGAAGCCGTTCTCGAGTGCGCCCACCGGACGGTAGAGCAGGTCCGCGAGACCGGAAGGCCCTACGCGGTCGAGGCGCTGACGTACCGGACGGCGCCGCACGGGGCAGCGGACTTCTTCGAGAAGTATCGCACCAAGGACGAGGTCAAAAAGTGGCGCGAGCGCGACCCCATAGGCATGCTCGAGCACAAGCTCCTCGAGAGGGGAGAACTCGACGAGGACAAGCTCGAGGAGATAAAGGACGAAACAAAGGAGACCATAGACGAGGCCGTAAGCTTCGCCGACGAGAGCGAGGAGCCCCCCATCGAGGAGCTCTACACCGACGTCTACGCCGGCGCCGACGAGTATATGGGGGAGGAGTAGTCCCCATGCCCGAGATGACCTACCGCGAGGCCCTCAAGGCGGCCATGAGCGAGGAGATGGAGCGCGACGAGGACGTTGTCCTCATAGGCGAGGACATTGGCGTCTACGGTGGCACCCACCTCATCACCGACGGCCTCCTCGACACGTTCGGCCCAAAGAGGGTGATAGATACCCCCATCTCCGAGAACGGCTTCACCGGGGCCGCGGTCGGCATGGCGATGATGGGCCTAAAACCAGTGGTCGAGATGATGACCTGGAACTTCTCTTTCCTAGCCGCCGACCAGATCATCCAAAACGCCGCCAAGGTACGCTACTTCTCCGGTGGGCAGGTGGAGGTGCCGCTCGTCATTCGCGGTCCCAACGGCGGCGGTGTCCAGCTCTCTTCCCAGCACACGCACTCCTTGGAGAACTACTACGGCCATTTCCCGGGCCTCAAAGTGGTCGCTCCCGTCACCCCCCACGACGTCAAGGGTATGATGCTCACGGCGATACGGGACCCGAACCCCGTGATCTTCCTGGAGGCCGGCGCCCTCTACGGCACGAAGGGCGAGGTCCCGGACAGCGACGAGACCGTGCCGTTCGGCGAGGCCCGCGTGGCCCGCGAGGGCGACGACGTGACCCTTATCTCCTACGGTCGGCAGGTCAACCTCTGCCTCAGGGTCGCTGATAAGCTCGAAGAAGAGGACGAAGTAAAGGCAGAGGTCATAGATCTCAGGTCTTTACGACCGTTCGACGAGGAGAGGCTCGTCGAGTCGGTAAAGAAGACGCATAGGGCCGTCGCGGTTCAGGAGCAGTGGCGGTGGTTCGGGGTCGCCAGCGAGGTCGCGGCGATCATACAGGACAGGGCTTTCGACTACCTCGACGCGCCGGTGGAGAGGGTGAGCGGGGCCGAAGTTCCGGCGCCCTACGCGAGGAACCTCGAGCTCGCGGCCTTCCCGAGCGAGGAGCAGGTAGCGAACGCGGCCCGTCGGGTTTTGTACAAGGAGGAGAGGTAAGTTGCCGGAAGTGATCATGCCCAAGATGGGCGACGCTATGGAGGAGGGCACCCTCCTCAAGTGGCTCGTGAGCGAGGGGGACGAGGTCTCCGAAGGAGATTCGATCGCCGAGATAGAGACCGACAAGGTCACCATGGAGCTCGAGGCCGAAGACTCGGGCACGCTCGCCCAGATCACCGCCCAAGAAGGCCAGGACGTCCCCGTGGGCGACTCGATCGCCTTCATCCAGGGCGAGGGGGAGGAGGTTCCCGAGCGCGACGGTAGCGGCGGGGCCGAAGCCCAGGCCGAAGAAGGGAGTGACGAAGCTCCCCAGGCGCAGACCGCAACGGCGGAAGAGGAGGAGGCCCGCGAGGCCGAGCCCCGGCAGCCCGAGACGGGGGGCGAACCCTCCGGCGACGGGGCGCCGGCCCGGGCGGACGGCCAGGTCCGCGCCTCCCCGATAGTCCGTAGGTTGGCGCGCGAGAACAATCTCGACCTCTCGCAGATAGAAGGCTCCGGCCCGCAGGGGCGCATCGTAGAGCGCGACGTGCGAGCAGCCATGGAGAGGGGCGAGGCCCAGATGGCCGACGGCCAGGCCGAGGCATCGGCGGAGGCGCCCGCCGAGGAGCAGCCACAGGAGGCCACGCAGGAGGTCTTTCAGCCCCCGCACCTGCCAGAGCCAACCGGGGCCCCGGGCACCGAACTGGTCCAGCCGAGCCGGATGCAGCAGGTTATCGGCGAGCGAATGACGCAGGCCAAGCAGCAGGCTCCGCACTTCTACGCCACCGTCGAGGTCCGGATGGACGAGACTTTGGCCCTGCGCAAGCAGCTAAACGAGAGGCTCGAAGAAGAGGAGATAAAGCTCTCCGTAAACGACTTCGTCATGAAAGCCTGCGCGTCAGCCTTGAAGAACTTCCCGAAGCTCAACTCCCTCTACACCGGCGAGGGCATAGAGTTGCACCAGCAAGTCGACATGGCGATGGCCGTGGCCCTGGAGGATGGTCTCATAACCCCCGTCATCCGGGACGCCGCCAACAAGGGCCTCTCCGCCATCTCTAGCGAGTCGAAGGACCTGGCCAAGCGCGCTCGTGAGGGGGGCCTGCAGCCCGACGAGTACCAGGGCGGTACCATAACCGTCTCCAACATGGGCATGTTCGGCGTCGAGAGCTTCACCGCCATCATCAACCCGCCCCAGGCGGCCATCGTCGCCGTGAGCAGCATCGTCCAGCGCCCGGTCTACGACGAAGACGGCGAGCTCGTCCCCGCGAGCATGATGAAGTTAACCCTCTCGGCCGACCACCGCATTGCCAACGGCGCCGACGGGGCCCTTTACATGGCTGAGGTCCAGCGCCTGCTCGAGAACCCGATGATGCTGCTGGTCTAGAGCGGTTAGCTTCCAACAATCAACCTTTAGCACAGGCGCCCCGGCACCTGCCGGGGGCGCCTCCCTTTTAGTCCGTTGCTTCGCAAAAAGTTGGATGTGATCCCAACGACCCTGGACTCCATGCACGATCATCCGCGGTGGGCCGGTAAGAGTGGTTGGGGATAGGTTACCGCAGGTGCGTCCCGCACTGCGAGAGCTAGACCCAGCCTCCGAACCCGGCGAGAAGCACGAGGAAAGGACCAAGAAGCAGCGCGACCAGCACAGGCCAGACAGCGTCGTACGAAACTGTGTCGCCCAACGCTGTGGTTGCCGGCACCCCCTCTGTAGGGCGCAACAGGCGGAGACGAGAGCCCCGGAGTGGGGCGGGAGATGCGAGCCGCCAGACGGCCGGCACAGCCTACCGTACGCGAGAAGGCGACCGGCGAAAGGCCGTAGTCCAGGTTGGTTAGACTTCTTCGTGGGAGATGAGGTGTGTCAGTAGACCGGCCAGCACGAGGCCGACCGTGGGCAGGACCGTCCGCAATGCTGCCCCAACCGTGCCTCGCTTGGAAGGTCTGGATCTCTTGCCGCTCGTGATGTTCCTCCATAGTACATGGTGGCGACAAAAACGCGCCTCGACGGCGCCATCTCTAGAGGTGGTCTGGCACCACTTCCGGAGGTGGAGTCTGAGTATCTGTTTCGGCGCAAAAGGGTTGGCAGAATGGGCTGCGCGAAGCTCCCTCCTGCGTTAAGCTAAACACCCCGGCCGTAGTGAGGGAACGGCGGGAACGAAACGTCAGGAAGGAGGAGATCGTGGCCGTGGAACCGGAGATGATCCGTAATGTTTGTCTGATTGGTCACCGAGGGAGTGGCAAGACCACGCTTGGGGAGGCGATGCTGGGGCTTGCGTCGGGGAGAACGGGGGCAGTAGGCAACGTCCTCGACTTCGCCGAAGAAGAGGTCGACCGCGGGATGACGCTCGGGATGGGCGTCGCCCACCTAGAGTGGAAGGGACGCCAAGTTAACGTCTTCGACACCCCCGGCGACGGCGGCTTCATCGCGGATGCCTTCGTCGCCCAAAGGGTGGCGGACTGCGCCGTCCTCGTGGTGCACGCCCAAGACCCGATCCAGGTCGTCACCGAGCGCGTCTGGCGGCGTGGGGAGAAGGAAGGCATCCCACACATCGTCGTCGTGAACCACCTCGATCGCGAGCGCACGGACTTCGCGTCGGTAATCGAGCAACTACGCGAGAGGTTTGGGCAGGCGGTCGTGCCGCTGAACCTTCCCATAGGCAAGGAGGGCGACTTCAAGGGCGTCTACGGGCTCTTGAGCGGGATCGCCTTCGTGGACGGGCAACAGACTCCGGAGGTCCCGGAAGGGATGGAGGACGAGGTCGAGGAGGCGAAAGTCCAGCTCTTCGAAGCCATCGCCGAGAGCGACGACACGCTTCTTGAGAAATACCTCGAAGGAGAGGAGATCTCGACCGAGGAGGCCTTCGAGGGCTTGAAGCGCGGGATCACGGACGGGGTCATCATCCCGACCCTGGCGGCGAGCGCCGAGAGGATGCTCGGGGTCGACCGCGTGCTGGACGTTATCGCCGGCAGCGCCCCGAGCCCGGGGGATCGTTCCCGCTGGATCACCGAAGAGGGCGAGGAGGTTCCCTGCGACCCGGACGGTCCCTTCGCCGCCTACGTCTTCAAGACCTACGTAGACCCATACGCGGGGCGTCTGAGTGTCCTTCGCGTCGTGAGCGGGCGCTGCCGCTCGGACGAGACCCTGACGAACCCGCGCACGGGGTCCACCGAGCGGCTCGGCGGCGTCTCGCACCTCATGGGCAAGGACCGCGTCCCCGTAGACGAGGCAGTGGCGGGCGACATCATCGCGGTGGCCAAGCTCAAGGATACGCACACCTTCGACACTTTGTGCCGCCCGGAAACCCTCATCTCCTTCGCGCCCGTGTCGTTGCCGGAGCCGACGACGGCGTTCGCGGTAGGGGCGAAGGCGCGCGGCGAGGAGGAGAAGGTCTTCGAGGCTATCAAGCGGGTCATCGACGAGGACCCGTCCCTGAGGCTTCAGCGCTCGGAGGACACCAGGGAGGACATCCTCTCAGGGCTTGCGCAGATGCACGTCGAGTTCGCCATCGAGCGGATCGCACACCGCTACGGGGTCGAAGTGGACGCCCGGGCGCCCAAAGTTCCGTTTAAGGAGACGATCTCGGCGTCCGCCCAGGCGCAGGGGCGCTACAAGAAGCAGACCGGAGGAAGAGGCCAGTTCGGGGACGCGAGGATCGAGCTCTCGCCCCTGCCCCGCGGCTCAGGCTTCGAGTTCGAGAACGCTATCGTCGGCGGGGCTATACCTCGCCAGTTCATCCCAGCGGTCGAGAAGGGCATCCTCGAAGCGATGAACGAGGGCGCTCTTTCGGGCTATCCCGTGGTGGACGTGAAGGTCCGGCTCTACGACGGCGCCTTCCACTCGGTCGACTCCTCGGAGGCGGCGTTCAAGGTGGCCGGGTCCATGGCGTTCAAGAACGCGTTCGAGAAGGCCCGGCCGGTCCTTCTGGAGCCGTACGTGAAGGTGGAGGTCCTGGCACCCACGGAGCTCGTCGGCGATATCATGGGCGACCTCTCGGGCCGGCGGGGGAGGCCGATGGGCATCGAGCAGCGCGGCGAGCGGCAGGTGGTGCAGGCCGAGGTGCCGCAGATCGAGATGCTCACCTACGCCCGGGATCTGCGCTCCATCACCGGCGGCCGCGCGAACTTCCACGTCGAGTTCGGCCACTACGAGGAGGTCCCGCCCAACCTCGTCGAAAAGGTGCTCGCCGCGAACGAGAGGGAGGAAGAGAAAGCGGCTAGTTAGCGAGCGGTCAGATTTTAGCGGTCAGCCGCCAGTTCTCTTGCTGGTGGCTG
>JALZEL010000103.1 GCA_030862075.1 Actinomycetota bacterium
CTCGCGCCGCAGGAACTTGCCGGTGGGTGTCTTCGGTAGCTTGTCCATGAACTCGATTTGTTGTGGGTACCTGTAGTTGGCCATCCTCTCTTTGCAGAATTTGATCAGCTCTTCCTCCGTCGCGCTCAAGTAAGGCGAGAGCGCGACGAAGGCTTTCACGGTCTCTCCCCGGTACTCGCCGGGGATGCCGACGGCGGCTTTCATTGACCTGCGGGTGTTTTAGAGGACGTCCTCGACCTTGCATGGCCAGACCTTGTAGCCGGAGACGTTGATCATGTCTTCTTGCGGTCGACGATGTAGAACCAGCCGTCTTCGTCCATACCGCTACGTCACCAGTGAGAAAAATAGCCATCCTGAAAGGCCTCTTCGGTCTCCTCGGGCTTGTTCCAGTAACCTTCGAAGATCATCGGCCCATTGGCCGCTAGCTCCCCGGACTCGACGACCAGGACCCCTTCTGACGGGTCTTCCATCTTCACCAGCTGAACCTCGCGTTTGGCACAGGCTCCCCGATCGAGAGCGCGCTGCTCTGCCCGTCGACCGGTGTGTGGTTCCCCAAAGGCACGTAGTGGGTCGGGGAGTTGCTCTCGGTTAAGCAGTAGGCGATGTGTGTAGAAGCCGAACCTTTCCTCAAACTGATCTACGATGCTCGGTGCCACCCCTCTACCACCGGTTTGCAACGCGCCTCCGCGTCGTCGCCACGCCGGGCGAGGAGCCGGAGGTCGATCTGGGGCTGGTCTAGTGGTTAGGCGCTCGTGCCCTGCTCACTGGATTGCGTGCAGGTACGCGGCTTCTCGGAACCCTGATTAGCGGAAACGCGCATAGCCCCGGTCCGATTGGTATAGGACCAGGACCAGGACCGGGGCAACTTCCACATAATACTTTGCGGACCCTCTTGCCCGGTGGTGGGCCTATCCCTCTTGGACCGGGGCGCAGCGGTTTTAGTTTGCAATGGGGGGGTATGATGGCTATGCTACATGGGCTGCGGGGCCGGCGCCCATAAGGGATGTCCTGTTCTTTTCCTTCCGGCTCCGCTTGAGGCCGGAGACCGTCAACTACCCTCCTCTCCGGCCTTTTTTGTGCCCACAGCGGTGCGAGGATGGCCCAGGACTGGCGCGGGCCTCCGAGTGCTCAGTGTACGGCCGAAGTTATTGAGGACAATTAGCTACGCGCTTTGTGTTAGCCGACTATCAAGGCAGTTGAGAAAGGGCCGCTGATGACAGACGCATTCCCTCCTAAAGAGACTATCGAACTAGCGGCTACGCTCACCGAAGATGCCGTGAGCCGACGACGCTTCCTGCAGCTTCTTGGCGGTGCGGCGGGCGCCGTAGCTGCGAGCGGGACACTGGCAGCCTGTAGCGAGGACACCGCTAGTGGTGGTGATGCAGAGAGTTCGCCTGCCGCCAGTACCACTACACCGGCCTCCCTCGTACGCCTCTCCTCAGTGGTGTCCCCGCAAGATGGTGGCCTCTATGACGACCTCCTCCCCGACTTCGAGCGGCAGACGGGATATCAAGTCGAGCTCACGACGGGGCATGATGTCTACGGACCGGCGCGCGACGGACAGGCCGACGTGGTCCTCTCACACTACGGCCACAACGACGCGCAAGCCTTCGTGCAGGACGGCTTGGGGCAGTGGCCTCAGCCCGTATTCTCCAATCAACTCGCCTTGCTCGGTCCTCCAGAGGATCCGGCGCAGATCCAGTACCTGACCGATCTAGTAGAAGCTTTCCGCCGCATCGCGAATACCCAATCGCCGCTTATCGCCAATGACACCGAAGGGGTCAAATACTTAACCGAGATCCTCTGGGACGCTGCCGGCTCTCCGGAGAAGGAAGGATGGTATAGCGATCAAGGTTTGCAAGGGCAGGAAGCCATCACGAAGGCTGCACAGCAAGGCGGATACGTCTTTTGGGGGCTGACCCCGTTTCTTAGAACACAGCAGCAAAACAAGATACAACTGCAACCGCTAGTGCTGAACGACCCACTCTTACAGCGGATCATGGTGACGGTTGCGGTCAATTCCGATAAGGTGGCAGGGGTAAACGTGGAGGGCGTGAGGGCCTTCCAGCAGTATCTGCTTGCTCCAGCTACGCAAGCCCGGATTCGGGCCTTCCGTTTACCCGGAATCGACCAGCAAATCTGGTGGCCAGCAGGGCGAACTAATGCCAGTTATGCCCTACCGAAACTCTAAGAGTAAAAAGCAAGCTAGCAAAGAGCTTGCGCCTAGATGAAGGTGGTCTGCCCCTTATTCGCTGAACTGCCGACAAGGTGCTTTCTCGGAAACCTCCGTACAGAGCGCGAGAAGACCTGTCTGGGGCGCTGCATCATGGCAATGAGCTTTGGGAGTTCGCCGAGAACGGCCTGATGAAGCGGCGCGATGCCTCGATCAACGACTACAAGATAGACGAGACGGAGCGCAAGTTCCGCTGGAGTAGGTGAGGTACGGTGATGAAGAAGTTGGTGCCCACCAACTATAGGGACTGACAACGCCCCGAAGATCCGCTTCTCCACCACGCTGGGTGAGGAGCCGGAGGTCGAGCTGGCGCTGATCTAGCGGTTATGCGCTCGTGACTTGCTCACGTCAGTGAAACGGACGATGATGCGGAGCAAAGGTTAGGGATGGCATGGGAGAAGCCGGCGCCGAACGTGGGCTGGGCGAGGCGCTGGTGAACGCCAGGAGAGCGGTAGAGCCGCTTGCGGCGGCTGTCGCGACATCGCACCGCCGGAGCGTCGCGGACGTTCGTTGGCACCGGATGGAAGAGCGCATCAATTCCTGGATGTCCTGAGGCCGTTCTGGCGAACCAACACAAGGTTATGCACCAGTTGAGTCAGAGAGTTGGAAGCGTGGTCGTCACCGTATAATTAGGTGGCGGCCTGGAGATTGAAACCTCGTTTCGCTAGTCTCCATCGCGTTACACGTGGCGTGGAGAGCCCCGGTCAGTTCGGTGACCAACGGCGCGAACTGGGCACTTGTTAGAGGCATAAAAAGAGGACCGGGGCTTTTAGACCCCGGCCCTCTCTCTTGCCTAGACGCTTAAGCCCAGGAGAAGAATGGACTCCTCCTAAGTAGAGTACTGATAACCAGTACTCCAGCCCGGGCCAGCCCA
>JALZEL010000128.1 GCA_030862075.1 Actinomycetota bacterium
GAGATGGCGGTGAGGATCGAGAAGATCCTGTGTACAGTTCTGAATGAGGCACACAGGCAGCAGGTCGAGGAGACGATGCACACGCTCTCCGAGGGGCCTAAAGGCTTCTATAAACCTTCTCACTGACGACAAAACCGCCGGTCGCCCCGGTCACTGCCTCGTTAGGTGTAGTTCGCCGCTTATCTAAGCGGTTTTAGTGACCGGGCTTCATCCGGTCACTGCCTCTACCTCGCCGGTCACCTTGCTGTTTGAGACTGTCCTACGGAGAGTAAGTGACCGCCAAGGCTTTATCTTGACCGGGAGAGGACCGGTCACTCTTTCGGCTTATCTACGGTGCTTTTGACCGTAATTCGCCGCTGACCGGCGTGACCGGCCGATTCTGGGGCAGGAAGGCTAATCTTCTAGCATCTCTCTTGAGAGATACGGTGGCCGAGCTTTATTAGGTGCGCCTGTGCAGAGAGTTCAGCGTAACGGCGCTTCGCCGGCGGGACGTCTGCGTAGGCTTCCTCCACGATCTCCTTTAGAGACGATGCTCCCGACCTGAGTGCCGCAACCACCCGCGCCTCGCGCTCCCGGCGGTGAGCTAGATACTCCTCGATCTTCGCCTTGGCATCCCGTACCTCCGGCCCGTGTCCGGGCAAGATGCGGCTAGGGGCTAGGGCTCGGACCCGCTTCAGGGAATCGACGTAAGCCCGCAGATCCCCTTCTGGTGGGGCGATGAGGATGCTGCCCTCCCCTGCTATGAGGTCGCCGGAGATCAGTATGCGGCTTCCGGGGTGCCAGAAGCAGAGGTGGTCTGGGGAGTGCCCCGGAGTGTGTATGGCCATGAGGTCGCCGACCCTATCCCCGTCCGAGAGCCCCGCGCCGAAGGCGAGAACCGAGCCCCCCGAGAGTTCGGAGAGCCGCCCGGCTCCAGCCGCGTGGTCGGGATGACGGTGGGTGAGGACTATGCGCTCTACGGGACCAGCAGCGAGGATGGCCTCCAGGTGCCTCTCGTGGTCGGAGCCCGGGTCCACGACCGTTCTCTCGATCACGTAGGTGTTGGTGCCTTCGAGCGTGAGTGGCCCGGGGTTAGGAGCTTGGAGAGCAAGGAAGTGCATCGCGCGATTGTACAACTCAGCCGGGACGCACCGCCCCCGGGGGGTGTCTCCAGACGGCCTTACACTGCCGCTCCGATAAACTGACTTTCGAGTCTGTACTACGTACTCTGGTGCGTCCCCTGGGTAACCTCGGGCGCAGCAACACGGTCCTGCAGCTTCGACGGCGCGTTGGGAGGCTTGAAGGAGCTAAGGACGGCGCTCACTCCCCATCGTTGCCGTCCTCTCGGTCGACGCGCTGGGGGGCGTGCTCCTCGACAGGCACGCGCAGAGCGTCTAGCAGACGAGGCACCGCACAATAGAAGGCGGCGGTAAGCGTCAGCGCCACGCGGGCCTTCTCGTCGAAGTGTTCACCCAGCGTGGCGTTGACCTGATCCGGAACGTACCCGTCGAAGAGGGCGTCAGTGAGGGCGAGGGCGGCTCGCTCAGCGTCGGAAGGCCGGGGAGGTTCGCCACATCGACAACTGCGCGACCTGGTGCTCGTCAACGCCGGCTTCTGCAGCCATAAAGCGGTGCTGGTTCCACTCGTACTGTGAGAGAGCGCGCTGGGCGGTACGCAGGATCATTAGCTCGCGCAGCGGGCGGGGCGTCTCGCATTCCTCGCGCAACGCCCACGCGAAGTCGATCTACGCCCTGAGCAGCCTCGGCGCGTGCGTGAGAGCCCGGTAGAGGTTCACCCCAGGGGCGCCGGCCTGCCCAACACGGTCGGCAACGTCCTCGGACAGCAGCGCAAGCGGGATCGCCATAAGGTGGGAATGAGTGGTTGGCTCGCTTCTCTGAGTGCTCTCGTCCATCTTCTAGTACACCCTCCCTGGCTAGCTTCTATCGGAGAGGTATCAGCATAGAGCCGGCCAGCACCTCATTCCAGGAGACGTAAGGCATATACAGGCGCCCTACTGATCCGAAGCATGCTAGTCTAATCCCGGTACCCTCGGTTATCGATCCACCCTACCCAGACTACCGGGGGCACCGGGGGTAGAAAGCACGGCCTGGTAATCACTCATACTCGGTTGTGCCCGAGTCCCGCTTCAGCTCAAGCAGAAGGCCCGCCAGGGTGAGGCCGAGGCCCTTGGCTAGCTTGTCGTCAGTCGCCAGTGTGACATTCTTCTCCCCTCGCTCTATATCGCCTATGTAAGTCTGGTGCATCCCAGCCAAGCAGAATAGGTTTCTTCATCGCTAGAAATAGGCCGTTCTATACATCCGAGAGAGATAGGAGGAAACGCCGTAGATAAAGGGCAAGATCCGAGGCAGTAGCGTTGCTAGGGCGTCTTTCGGGAAACGGATCTTGCTGTTAAATATGCCAGAAGGGTAGCAACGCTACCTTGTCGGATGGCCAGCCGGGGTTTCTGGTTTCGGGAGAAGGCGGAACTGAAAGCCGTTCTAAGCGGCAGCGAACCTCCGGGGCCCAGGGGGCATGAGAGCAAGCTCTGCGACTTCAGTGGCCTTTAAGGCAGGTTTGAAGGAGCATTGGGATCCAGCCCACCCCAGCGAGCGAATAGAGTTACTACGCTCTGTTCTGCGCTTTCGGGTGCTTCTAGGAAGCGACGGCGCGGATGAACTCGAGATCGTGAGGTGAAGGGCGGCGCGGCCGATGGTCTTGCAAATTGGTAACGCACATGAATTGCTCGCTCTGCTGCTGCATACTGCTCCTTCCAGCTCTCGTTTAAAGGCGACAACGCTTGGAAGTCAGGGTTGCTCGAAGTCTCCTCAATCGGTGTCTTGGCTACCGACGCCGTCACCTCGACGAGCCCGAATAAGTAATGCAACCTGTGTTCTGGTCCTTCATAGTCTTTACGTACAAAACCCGCCGGCGATTACGAACTCGGGAGTGTACACAGAACTACCCGTAGAGCACCGACGAACTGGTCGATCTCGGCTTCCCCAATGGCCGCGGAAACACACCCTACACCGCGAGGGTCTATCAGGACACCTTCCTTGAACAGGCCCAGAAAGATTCGGTATCGGAGGTCGGCGTCGGAGCCCATCGTATCGCGGTAACTCTTGACTGGTTGGGAAGTTAAGTGAATCGCGAAGAGCGAACCAAGGCCAGTCACCTGCGCGGGCAAACCGATGTCCGCGAAAGCCATGCTTATCTGGCGTCGTAGGGACTCGCCGCGAATGTTCAGAAGTCGGATCGCCTCGACCGTGAGCAAGCCAAGAGTGGTGTCGCCGGCCACCAAGCTTATAGGGTTGGCGTTGTAGCTCCCGGGGTGCGGGATCCGTGGCCTGCCGTGCGAGGGGTCGAACATCGCCATGACGTCGCTCCTTCCCCCGAACACGCCGAGCGGAAAGCCGCCGCCGATGAGCTTCCCGAGGCAGGTCAAGTCTGGAGTCACACTGTAGTGTTCCTGCGCCCCTCCGTACGCGACCCTAAAGCTGATGACCTCATCGAAGACGAGAAGTATCCCGAATCGTTCGGTCACCTCGCGCAGCATCTCGAGGTAGCCCCGCTCGGCGGGGATCATGCCAGCAGAACCCATAACCGGCTCCACGATAATAGCTGCGAGGTGCTCACTCTGTTGTTCGATAAGCTGTGCCGCTGCTTCCACCTCGTTAAACGGCAGCACTACCACATTGTCGGTGCTGCCCGGAGAAAGCCCCAGGGAGGCCGGAGCCGCAACCGGCCGTATTACGTCCCCGGCTTGCTCGCCCGACGGGTGCGTGCTCACCATCACGTCGTCCCAGCTACCGTTGTAGCCCCCCTCAATCTTGGCGATTTTGTGGCGTTCGGTGAACGCGCGGGCGGCACGGATGGCGTTCATCGCCGCCTCAGTGCCAGAGTTCGCGAAGCGGACCCGTTCGAATGACGGCACACGTTCGCACAGCAACTCGCTCAGCCGCACCTGAGGCACCGTAACCCCGGGGAAGGCAGTCCCCTTTTCCAGCTGGCGCCGAACCGCCGCGAGGATCTGAGGGTGTTTGTACCCGAGGACTAGAGACGTGTGGTTGCCGGTGAAATCGAGCAGCTTGTTGCCGTCTAGATCTAACAGCCAGCAGCCGTCGCCTTCTTCCAAGACGACCGGGTAAGGCGGATGGAAGAGAGGGCTTCGAGAATCCCCGCCGGGAAGGTGCTTGCGGCCCTCCAGAAAGTACTCGTAAGAGGTCGGAGTGAGGCTACGGTAGAGGTGCTCCTCTCGGGAGAGGGAAGCCGTTTCTCGAGTATCCATGCGGATCCTTTCGTAGTCGTCAGGATAGGTTCAGAGGATTCGTCCGCGCGAAGGCATCAGCGAAACAGGTCGACGATCTTGTCTAGGGCTTTGTAGAGGAGAATCTCCTTCTCGTCGAGCTCGAGAGCCGGTCGGGCCGCGATCAGCTCGTCGTCCAGCTGTCGCCTGTGACGCCCTCCCCCCGTGATGTTCAGCAGGACCAGAGCCTCCTTCTCGATCCCGTTGTACCGGGCAGCCTTGAGCAGTGTCGCGAAGGCGACGGCGCCCGCGGGATCTATATCGATTCCTTCGGTCTCCTCGAACAACCGCCTTGCGTGAAGGGCCTCGAAGTTGTCGGCGGTAAGCATATCGCCGCGGGTTTCGGTAAGGGCGTCGAAGACCCCGCCTCTGACGGAGTAGGCAGGGCGCCGATTCGACAGCACTTGAGCGGAGATCTGCTGTATATGCTTCTTCCCGTCATTGTCGTCGATCTCCACCAGCTCACGTCGACCCGACTTCCAAGACATGTAGATCGGAACGAACGGCAGGTTCTGGCTCAACATTAGCCTTGGAGGCTTATCGCCGAACCTTCCGTCTTCGGCAAGCCTCTTCGCGGCATCATACGCTGCGATGCCGCCTGCCCCGCTTCCGATCGCCTGGAAGTAATAGTCGGGGAGCTGTCCGATCGTCTCGACTGCGTTCAGTACAGGTGTGCCTAATCCCTCGCGCTTCGCGATGTTTTTTACGCCTCCTTCGGGAAAGAATCCATCGATCTCTGAGACGCGATTGGCTAGTGTGATGGCGTCGCAATAGTCGGTAAATCCCGTAAGAGAGACTATCTTCACGCATGGGTCGATGTCGCCAGAGAACTGTAGACAGGGAAGTCCAGCCTCCGGAATGACAATCAGGCAAGGGATCTTGTTCAGCGAGCAGACCCTAGCGAACGCGCCAGCGGTGTTACCTGCCGAGGCGACGACGAGAATTCCCTCGTGCTGCTCCGGGATACGGGAGAGGACCGACCATGCCTCCAGCTCCTTGAACGTCGTCGTCTTGAGCGTAGCGCCTTTCTCAGGCCAGTACCCATTGAACACGACCCATACATTAGATAGCCCCACAAGGCGGTTCAGCTTCTCACTCTTGTAGGTCACGCCGCTGCCCGCGCCAGACAAGGGGCGTGTGCCCGGCAGCCACCTTCTATACCTGAACATGCCTTCGCCTCGCGTATCCGGTTTGAAGCGCTTGTCCTTGTATTCTGGAACCAGGAGAGCGGGCTCGTCGTGTTGAATTGGGCATTCGAGGATGAACCTATCGTCCTCAAACCTTCCTTCGCAGCCCCGACATCGCAATCTATAGTGAGAGAGGCTCATCGGTCTCTTTACCTTGCTCAACTTCTGGCCTCCCCTGCGGTCCAGTGCAGCCCGCACTCTGTCTTGTCCAAGCTCGACCAGCGCCCGGCCCGGGCGTCTTCCTCCGGTGCGACCGGCCGGGTCTGGGGCTCGCACCCGATGCTCTTGTATCCCTTCTTGAGCAGCGGGTTGACAGGAACGTCGTGCTCCGCGACGTAGCGATGGACCCACTCCTCCTTCACAAAGGCGAACGGCGCGATCTTGGCCGCCCCGAAGCGCCGGTCCCAGGCTACGACTGGCGTGTCCGCCCTCTGCGGGGTCTGCTCCCGCCGTATGCCGGTTATCCAGGCGTCGTAGTTCTTGAGCGCCCTCTCTAGAGGTTCGATCTTTCGGATGCGGCAACAGAGGTCCGGCGAGCAGGTCTTCATCCGCTCCCCGTAGCGCTCCACCTGCTCCTCGACCGTGGGCTGGGGCCGCAAGACCTCAAGAGGAAGCCGGTAGCGCCTCATAACCTCCTCGCGGAACTCGATGGTCTCCTTGAACAGGAAACCCGTGTCTATGGTGAGGATCGTGACCTCGTCGGTGATCTTGGAGATCATGTCTATGAGCGCCATCCCCTCGGACCCGCCAAAAGAGGCCAAGAGCGCAAGGCCTCCACCATAGGTTTCCACCGCCCAATCCAAGACCTCTTGGGGCGGCGCGCCCTCGAAGTATTCGTTGGCCTCCCAGAGATCTTGGGGGCCCGGTATCACGTCTTGCCGGATACGTCTTAGAGTTTCGATAAACACTAGGCTTCTCCCTTGGGAAAGAGGCATACCTTCTCATCGGGAAGGGCCAGTCGGATGTTATCCACCACAATGTCGAGTCCCGTCGGCTTGCCAAAACTCGGCGCGTCATCGGATGCTTCCCGCTTATCGTCGGGGCGGGCAGCCTAACACCGTCGACGCCCGTGGCCCTGCTCATCTCTACGAAGAGGGGGATCTTAGTGCGACGCCCTACGGAGCGACGGTTGCGGAAGTCGACCCAACCTTTCTGCTTCGCGCCCTACTCGCTTGAGGGGCTTCGCGATGGCCCGTGACGCGCGATGGTACGTCTGATTACCGAGGAGGCCCTCTGCTGACAGAGGATTCTTCCGAAATCGACGTAGATCTCAAGATCACGAAGCCGGAACGGGTAACTCCCACGCCGGTCCTCCTCATACTCCCCGTTTGGGATTTAGTAGTGGAGGCCGTACTAGGATAGCGGTGGTCGATGTCACTGCTCGGACCCGGCTTCTCGGCACCCGCGTCGAACTCTCCTGACGCCGCGCGTCCCGCCGTGGCACATATTGTCTCGTAGTTCATTTTCTCCTGGCCCCAGCGCTCTGCGCGAGGTTACCCACCCCATACCATCGCTCGGTAATCGCAGAGCCAGAGTTTGCTTGGGAGAGAAGCATAGCCAAACTTTCTTACATAGTCAACCATTCAAACTCGGTTTGGAATCGGGCGGAGACTGGTCCGATCCACGCTGGTTCAGCCCTCGCGGTCCTTCCCGAAGCCCCCCTTCGAGCGGTCCCAATCACCCTTGTCCACGGAGGCCAGGCGCCCGCACTTCACGGTCACGCCGCCACCCGAGAGGCGGTAGGGCGGGTCGGCAAAGACCACATCCACACAACCAGCCGGCATCAGGCGCATCAACTCAACGCAGTCCGCGAGGTACACCATCGCCCCCGGCTCGCCGAAACTCTTCAAGTCTCGCAGCGCCATCATGACGCTATTCTGTAGAATGCTGGCGGGATTGCAACGTCCCGGGGGAAGGTGGAGGCAGTTTGGCCGGGGTCTTCGTTATTGGTTCGATCAACCAGGACTTCGTGCTCATCTTGTATATGAGTTTCCGAGAAGACTTCTGCCGGGCAGCTCACTGAAGAAGTGTCACTAGACATTGTGCAGCATTGAAGACTGTGATTCTCCCGGAAAGGCTCAGCAACGCTCTCTTTAGAGGCTGCCTACAAAGGCCTTGGCTACTCCTCCTGGCGGTACCCCAAGAACTTCAGCAGCCTGACCACGTTCTCGTACCGGATGAAGACAGTAAAACAGCGTAGAGACCCGGTGCCCTTCCTCCTCGCCAGCTTCCTGTAGGCCCTCCTAATCTTGAAGGCGTCCTCGAGAGTAACTTTTACCGTCTCCCACTGAACGGGTAGGAGCTCCTCATTCCACATGCCCCAGATCCTGCCCGTTTCCAATCCCTCGGGGAACTGCTCGGGCTTGGCCACGTATCGCTCCGCGTAGCTCGTAGCCCTCCTCCAGGTCCTTACCTCCTCGACCCGGGTACCCGCGAGTAGGTGGCCCTCGCTGACCTTTCCGCAGACCTCGTACCAAGACGAGGCTACGAAGTGACGGAGGTTCTTAACCGGTCCGAAGGGTGGGGGTACGAACAGGAGCAGGTGGAAGTGCCAGGCTCCCCGCTGCTGTATTCCCATCCTCCAGTAAGCGGAGAACTTGCCAAACCTCCGAGTAAGGCGCTTGCGGAGGGCCTCCAGATGTCTCTTACAGGTCTCTGGATCTTCGGGATACTCGTCAGGGTAGGTAAGGGTCACGGCGATGACCCTACCCTTATAAGCTCTGAAGGCAGTACGGTTGATGCTGGCCATATGCCTGAGGAGGTTCCTGCGGCTGGACCTGGAGAATCCCCTGATCCCCCTCCTGATACCTCCACCATGAGCAGGACCGATTAGTCTCCTAACTCCACTACTCTCGAAAGAGATCTGAGATAGAGATCCCCCTACAGCGGAGGAGACGTAAGGTTCTTCTCGGTTTGTCTTGCTCATAAAGGGTTTATCCTTGTGGGCCTGTCTCTCGGCGGGATAGTCAGCGGCGGGATATGCGCGGTAGATAAACCAGGCCAGGGGTTATGCTTGCTCAAGGTCTTCGAGAGAATCATTCGGAAGACTGTGCTTCCTCTAGATGCAGCCTCCTCCTATTCGTCAACGCAATCGCCCACCAGATCCGCGGGTGTCACTCCCAGCGCCTCCGCCAGTTTCTGCAGGGTTCGTGGGTAAGCCCCTCTGCGCAGGGTCTCCAGCTTGCAGATGGTCTGCTGGCCGGT
>JALZEL010000134.1 GCA_030862075.1 Actinomycetota bacterium
GAGTTCTCGGCGACACAGGATACTGAGCCGTCGCGAGGAGGCTACTCTTTCGGCACGTATCCGGGAAGGCGACGAGGCGGCCTGGGAGGAACTGGTCCGGTGCAATTTGAGGCTCGTCGTCTCCATAGCGCGCGGGTACACGGGTCGAGGGCTCGATTTCGCCGACCTGATCCAGGAGGGCAACCTGGGGCTCATGCGGGCGGCTCGCGGCTTCGACGCAGATTTCGGCACCAAGTTCTCAACGTACGCCACGTGGTGGATCAAGCAATCTATATCCCGGGCCATCTCCAACAAGGCGTCCCCCATCCGGGTCCCCATCCACGCTGCCAGCGAGGAGCGGACCGTTAACGGCGTCCGCAACCACCTCCAGGCCACGACCGGCCGCGAGCCCTCCGTCGAGGAGCTCTCCGAGTTCGTCGGCAAGAGCACGCGGGAAGTCGCGAACTACCTAGCCGTTCGTAAGACAGTCGTCTCCTACGACGTGCCCGTCGGAGCCGAGGAGGACAGTTCCCTCTCCAACCTCCTCGCCGACGAGACGGAGGCCGACACGGAGGACCTGTTCTTGGAGAACGCCCTCAAGGATTCCGTCCGCGGTCTCCTCGAGATCCTCTCCGAGCGCGAGCGCCGCGTCGTCGAACGCCGCTTCGGCCTCGACGGCGGCAGGTGCGCCACGCTCATGGAGATAGGCAAGGAGATCGGGGTAACCCGCGAACGGGTCCGCCAGATCCAGAGCGTCGCCTTTCGCAAGCTGCGCTCGCACGCCCTCGAAGCCGAGCTCGAGTCCTTCCTCCAACCGTCCTTGAGCCCCGCATAAGGGCAGCACTGGGGCCGCTCCTAGAGAGCCGGGTGGCCTCGTCTCGTCGCGAGCCTTAAACTACCCTATGGTTCTGGGACGCCACAGAGGGGAGCACGCATGGTCGCATTCGTCGCCTTCGATTACACGAACCTCTCCGCCGAGGTGAAAGGGGGAATCGGCCCCAGGGAGTTTGGGGAGTTCAGGCCCCGTCTCAGAAGGGCCGTGGACAATTTCCTCGAAGACCCGCGCGGCTTCATGCGCCTGCCGCACACGACCGAGTTCTCGGACCCGTCGGAGGCCTTAGCCGGAGAGGTGCACGCCTCCGGCGCCACGGACTTCGTCCACGTCGGCATCGGCGGCTCGGCTTTGGGTCCCATTGCCCTTCACCGCGCCCTCAACCACCCTTACCACAACTCCCTACCAAACCGTTCGGGTCCCCGCGTCCACTTCGCGGAGAACACCGACCCTGCGACTCTGGCCGCCATCCTCGATGTCGCGAACCTCTCCAACACCTGGGTTAACGTGGTCACCAAGAGCGGATCGACCGCCGAGACTGTGGCGAACTTCCTCGTCGTCCGGGGTGCCCTCGTGGAGGCCTTGGGTGAGGACGGCTACGCCGAGCGCGTCGTCTTCACCACCGATCCCGGAAAGGGCCACCTGACGCAGATAGCCGACCGCGAGGGCACAAGAACGCTCCCGATACCACCCGACGTCGGCGGTCGCTTCTCGGTCTTCACGCCGGTTGGCCTCTTCCCCGCCGCCGTCCTCGGCCTCGACGTCGAGGCCCTCCTGCGCGGCGCCGCCCAATGCGTCGATGAGGTAGAGGAGGAGGGCGTGGATCACCCCGCTATCCGGGGGTCTGCCTACCACTTCCTCATGGACACGTCCCACGGGCGCAACGTGCGGGTAATGATGCCCTACGCCGACGCCTTGGAACGCACCGCCGCCTGGTTCGTCCAGCTCTGGGCGGAGTCCTTGGGGAAGGAGGGCAAGGGTTCGACGCCGCTCGGCGCCGTGGGGACAACCGACCAGCACTCGCAGCTGCAGATATACATGGAGGGTCCGCAGGACAAAGTCATCGAGATCGTCGAGGTCGAAAACCACCCGCGGGATCTCCTCATCCCGAAAGCCTACGAGGATCTCGAAGGCGTCGGCTACCTCGGCGGCCACACGATGGCCGAGCTTTTGAACGTCGAGTGCGACGCCACGCGAAAGGCGCTTACCGAGGCCGGACGTCCGAACTGCACGATAAAGATCAGGACGGTCGACGAGGAGAACCTGGGGTACCTCATGCAGGCCCTGGAGGTGCAGACCGCGCTCGCGGGTTCTCTGTACGGCGTTAACGCCTTCGAGCAGCCCGGCGTCGAGGCCTCGAAGCAGATCACCTACTCGCGTATGGGTCGCCCCGGCTACTAAACGTACCCTGCGCTGGTGTCAGCCGGACACCTCGGCGCCCATGCTACGGGCGATGCCCTCGACGATCCTCATCGCCGCCTCGACCGAGGTCGTGTTTAGGTCAGGCAGCTTGGTCTCAGCTATCCGCCTGAGCTACTCCCACGTGAGGGTGCCAACTTCCGTACCCGCTGGTCTTCGCGGCGCTTAGAACAACCGCGGGCGTCGGGAGGCGCAAAGCACTCCAGGTCCGAGCAGATCTGGGTGAGGTCGCTTTGTACTGCCCATTGGCAACGACAATCTTAGGCGGGGATCGCCGTCCGGTCGGGGCCCTTCAGCTCGAGCTTCTGGCGCGCCTCGTCGGGCGTAGCAGTCTCCAGAGAGAGTTCGTCCAGGATGCGGGAGATCTTCTCGACCTGTTGTGCGTTGCTTTCGGCGAGCACCCCCCGCGCGAGGTAGATGTTGTCCTCTAGGCCCACTCTCACGTTGCCCCCGAGGGTTGCGCCCTGGGTCACGAGCGGTGTCTGGTGCCGTCCCGCGGCCAGCACCGACCATACGTACTCATCCCCGAACAGCCGGTCGGCGGTCCGCTTCATGTGCAGCAGATCCTCCGGATGGGTCCCGATGCCGCCGAGGATACCGAAGACCGTCTGCACGAACAGCGGCGGCTCAACGATTCCCTTCTCGAGGAGGAACGCCAGGTTGTAGAGATGGCCGACGTCGTAGCACTCGAACTCGAAGCGGGTCCCGCCAACGCCGAGGTCGGAGACGATGGATTCGATGTCCTTGAACGTGTTCTTGAAGATGAAGTCGCGCGTCATCTCCAGGTAGTCGGGCTCCCACTCGTACCGGAAATCCCCGATCCGGTCGATCATGGGGAAGAGGCCGAAGTTCATGCTGCCCATGTTCAGTGAGCACAGTTCGGGCTGGAATCGCCGAGCGGCCGCCGTGCGCTCCTCAAGCGACATACCGTGGCCGCCGCCGGTGGTGATGTTAATGACCACGTCGCTGACCGCGCGAATCTCAGGTAAGAACCGGGAGAATACCTCCGGATCTGGTGTCGGACGTCCGTCCTCGGGATCGCGCGCGTGAAGGTGCACGATCGCCGCCCCGGCCTTGGCGGCACCGATCGCGTTCTCCGCGATCTGGCTCGGCGTGACCGGCAGATGCGGCGTCAGCGACGGGACGTGGATCGCCCCCGTGATGGCGCAGCTGACGATGACCTTGTTGCTCGCGCTGGTAGACGGCTTATCGTTCATGCAGTCCTCCTAACTTTCTCTATATAGGCCGTGACTACTCCTCGGCGGTAGCGCCGTTGGTCTTTCGGCGTGGTGAACGGCCAAGAACTCGTCTCTCTTGATACGCCCCGCGACGGGGCTCCTTTCTCTAGGCTCTGGTTGGTCTCACATTCACGTGGGGTTGCCCTCCTCGGACGGCTTTTCGGCCTCGAAGGCTCTCTCCTCGGCCTCGAAGGCGTCCAGCATCTCCGCCACCAGCGCCGACGAAGGCTCCTGTTGCAGCCGACCTTCCAGGACTAGCTGCCTGGCGACCTCCTCGGCCGGCATCTCCGCGAGCCTGGGGTTATCGACGACGGCCTCGCGCAAAGCTCCGAGGATTTAGTCGGGGCCGGGTTCGCCTTTGGCCGGTATGTGGCCGCTGGTCATCTCGCTCCTCCCGAACACGCTCCAGCTTTCGCCAATTTTACCCGGTCGGTGCCGAGCTGGGTTCCTCAAGCTATCCCTCAAGTGTCGCTTCACGGATGCCTGAAACACGCGAAGCTAGACCTTCCGCAAGCCTAGAGGTCGAGCGCGGTTCATCTTGTATCGGCAAAAAGGCGGTGTAAATTGGGCACGGAGTGGGCCCGGGTGTGCTCCTCACGGGACCGGAATGGGGATTGGTCCCCACGGGGCACGGTGACCTACCCCACGGAATTGTACTCCGGCCGCCCTCGCTGCGGTGGGCGTTCCGGGGTTGGGGTTGCGGGGGGCGCGTAGCCCTCAGAAGGGGGAAGGATTATCTTCAGCAAAACAAGGGTGACGCTAGAGAAGGCGCGTCGGATCTTGCAGGCGGCCGCCGTGGAGGCCAACGGCAGGGCCGGGGCGTACGTGGTGCGGGACCTCGTGATGCGGCGGGCGAACGTCTCCGACGAGGACGATTTTCGGGAGATAGCGGGGTACCTCAACCGGAAGGGCTGGATAGCTGAGGCCGACGACGACTATGGGGTCTTCGTCCTCACGCCCGAGGGCATAGACGAAGCCATGAGGTAGAAGGCCGTTAACCAGAATCCGGATTCCGAGCCAAAAAGCCTCCGGAAAAGGGCGGGCCGGTAGGCCTCCGTCGGCGCGCTAACCGCTGGCCCGATGCTTTAGAAGTCGAAATCGGATGAACCGGCCAAGTACGCCGCCAACTGCTCGGCGTCTCACACCTCTTGCCCCGAGGCGTCCGGGTCGACCGCCACATACCTCACATCCGAGGACACGCTCTCGACGACCTCGAGCAGCTCGCCGGGCGTGGAACTCGGGAACCCCAGGTACGGCTCCTCCGAAGGCCCTCGCGTGTGCTTCAACTCCTCGTCGAAGGCCTTTCGAGCTCCTGCCTGGCGCCGAAGGACTCTTCCGGGAAGAACCCCTCCATGAACGCGTCGACGGACGCCCTTGAAGTGTAAAGTAACAGGGCCTCCACCACGGGCCGATCCATGATCCTCGCCACCGCCCGAGGCGCCGCCACCTCGTCGGCGAGCAGACACCCCGGGCTCGTCCCTATGCCCAATACCTCATTTCCCCCCTTCGTCGCCCCCGCCGAAGCCCGATCCGGTAGTCGGAGGAGCTAAAGCCACCGGTTCGGGCGTCCGACGAAGGAACCACCGACGCGCAGGATACAACAAAAAGCCCAATCCCTGCCAGGCGATACGGCTTGG
Organism: Actinomycetota bacterium; assembly: GCA_030862075.1. Taxonomy (GTDB): domain Bacteria; phylum Actinomycetota; class Rubrobacteria; order Rubrobacterales; family Rubrobacteraceae; genus Rubrobacter_F. The sequence continues at coordinate 5,106 of JALZEL010000134.1, forward strand.
ACGAAGGAGAGATGTGCCGACTCCCAAGGAAGGCGGTGCCAGCTCATCGCAGCCGGTCCTCTAGCGCACAACTTTATGAGGATGTACATGGGCAAGAAGCTCCTGGAATTGTCCAACACGCCCGAGTGCGCCTTTAAAACGAGGCTCTACCTCAACAACAAATACTTTCTCGACGGGCGCTACCCGAATTCGTACGCTAACGTCGCCCCTACTTCGTGAACCACGACCGCGGTTGGAAGGAGCGGGAGGTCTTCGTCAAGGTGCGCTAAATGTCCGCGGAAGGCCTAGAGCGCAAGACCAAGCCCGAGGAGTACGTAGATAACGGTGGAGCGCCTGATCAAGGAAGGCAAAGCAGAGGCGCTGTAGTCGTGCGGCAGATACAATAGAGACCAGCGTTAGTGCGAACGATCCAAAGGACACCGATCTCTTATGAAGTGGCTCAAGATCTACGGTCTTCCGAAACTACCGCTCTTCCTGGCACGCTGGGCGATGCGCCTGGGGTTGCCGGGCCCGAC
>JALZEL010000152.1 GCA_030862075.1 Actinomycetota bacterium
ACCGTCCGTGGTGTAGGGCCTTAGATCCTCCACGTAGCCTTCGACGTCCAGGTCAACCCGGAGGAGCGTCCCGTCGATGTCGAGGAAAACGGCGTCATAGCGCACCCTACCACCCCCTCCCGGCGCGCACCCGCCAGAGCACGACGGCCGCGAGCAGGATCGCCTGCAAAATATGGCGCGGCGCGCTTCTCAACTTCACGGTCCAGCCCACCCCGAAGAAAGTCGGAACCACGAATCGTTCGTCCCGGGCGTTTCGGAAAGTTCGCCGGCCCGCGCGAAACTCGGGGATCTCTGGCCATAGGGCACGATCCCGAAGATTTTTTCCGTGAGATCTTCTAGCCACCGTCCGTGCCTTTCGCGTCTGGAAGGTTCTCTAGGGCTACGTGAGTATAAAACCCAGCGCGAGCGTCCACCCCTCTTCAGAGCAGCTCGGCGTCGAAGCCGTGCTCCTCGGAGAGGCGGCCCATGAGGTCCTCGACGTCCCTGGCGACGTCTTCGGAGACGTAGAAGTAGGCCGTCTGAGGGTAGGTGACCTCGTCGGGTTCGGAGCGGACGAACTCGTAGTCGGCCCCGATCTCGTCCAGGGCGTCGCGCACGACCTCGAGGTCCTCCTCATCCTTCACGTTATCCACGCGCAGCATAGTATTTTTGTCGGCTTCCACAACCCTCCTAACCGAAGTCGTAGCCGGAGAACTTGCCGTCCTTTTGCAAGAGCTCGCCATCGGCGTAGAGTTCGCCGCCTTCGCGGAGATCGCAGATAAGATCCCAGTGCACGCTCGATTCGTTCTTGCCGCCGGTCTTCTCGTAGGAGCGGCCAACCGCCAGGTGCACCGTGCCCCCGAGCTTCTCGTCGAAGAGTATGTTCTTCGTCGCGCGAGGGATGCCGTAGTTCGTCCCGATCCCGAGCTCCCCCAGGTACCGCGCCCCGTCGTCGGCATCGAGCATCGCGCTCAGGTACTCTTCTCCTTTCTCCGCACTCGACCCAACCACCCGGCCTTCCTCGAACCGCAGCCTGACACCCGAGACCTCGCGTCCGCCGACCGCCACGGGGATTGCGAAGTAGACCTCGCCGTTCGCCGAGTCCTCGACCGGGCCGGTGAAGATCTCACCGCAAGGCATGTTGTGCGACCCGTCGCCGTTCAAGAACTTCCGATCCTTCACGGAGAGGGTGAGGTCCGTCTCCAGCCCGGTGATGCGGACCTCGTCTGCCTCTTCGAGGCGCTCGACGAGCCTCTGCTGCTCCTTCGCTTTCTCGCGCCAGTACCTCACTGGGTCGTCCTCGTTTAGGGCCATCGCCTCGAAGACGAACTCTTCATAGTCGTCGAGGCCCATCTCGGACTCCTGGGCCAGGGCTTCCGTCGGGAAGAGCGTTAGAGCCCAGCGATCCCTGCTCACGATCATGTCCCGGAGGGCCTTGTCCCTCTTGCCCAAAGCCTGCTGCTTCTGCGGGTCCACCGACGCCAGGGCGCGGGTGTTCTGCGGGGACATGATCGAGATTAAGGCGTCAGCACCCTCGTACATCGAACGGACAACGGGCGGCGTCTCCTCGTAGTGGTGCTCCTTTGCGTGCCCGAAAAAGAGCTCCTGCATCCCCGGCAAAGAGATCTGGGGGATCGGGATCGCGTCCATATCCAGGAGCCTCACGTAGACCTCCTTGATCAGGGGCTCCGCCGCCGCCCCGCCGGAGACGACCACCTGCTCCCCCTCCCCCGCTCTCACAGAGTACTCGACCAGCACTCGCGCCAGCTTCTTCAACCGCTCGTCCCTCATCGAATACGCTCCTTCCGAGAAACCTCCGGCAGAGCTTACCACCAACCCGCACAGACCGGGATAGACTCTACCGCATGAGCGTCCTTGAGCAGGTGGCGGCTTCCCTCAAGAAGAGCAGGCCGCTGCTGCTAGAGTCACGAGAGCGTCGCGCCGCCGTCGCGTTGCTGCTCCGGGAAAAGGCGGACAGGCTGGAGCTTCTCGTGATCAAGCGCGCGGAGAACGTCGTGGACCCTTGGTCGGGACACATGGCCCTTCCCGGCGGCGGCTGGGAGCCCGGGGATAGAGACGCCTACGACACCGCCCACCGCGAGACGCTCGAAGAGGTAGGGATAGACTTGGACGAGGGGCGATTGCTGGGCCGTCTCGACGACATGGGGCCACGTAGGGCGGGCAGGGAACTCGTCGTCTCGACCGTCGTGGTAGCGATAGACGCCGTTCCCGCGCGCCTCGATCCGCTGGAGGTAGAAGAAGCTTTCTGGGTTCCCCTGGACCTCCTCGCTGACGAAACCGTCGAGATCCCCGACTTTCCCGGCAGCTGGCCCGCCTTCACCTACAAGGACCGCTACATCATCTGGGGCTTGACGCACCGCATCCTC
>JALZEL010000154.1 GCA_030862075.1 Actinomycetota bacterium
GAGCGCCGCATCGAGTTGGCACCGGCGGCATTCACGGGTGACGAGGTGGCCGACAGGAACCTCATGGTCCTGGAAGGCGAGGCCAGCAAGCTGTTCCGCGGGGCTCGGCTCGCCCGCAATGCGGCAAAGGAGTTCGAGCGCCGCCTCGAGACAGCTAGAAAGCGTCTAGCTGAGGAGCGTCGACGCCTCGCTCGCGAGCGGTTCGAGGAGTTAGCGGTGGAGCGGTACGAGTTGGGCGTTGAAGCCGAGAAAGCAGTGAGCACGCTACTCGAGGTGCTCGAGCGCTACGAACCCATCCACTCGGAGCAGGTCGCTTGTGCACCGGGCTTTGATGACGATAGCCTCCTCAAGAATCCGCCGCGCGCGCTTATACGAGCTTGGCTCGCAAGTCGACTCAAGGAGTACCTGGGCGTAAGCTCATTAGAGCACCTAGACAGGCCACTTCCCGAAGTGGACGGCCTCGCAGCAAAGCCCAAAGACCAGCAGGGGTAGGTGGTTGTAGAGTCCGATAGCGGAGACCAAGGATACTTGGGACCTCATGAGGCCTCGACACACTCCTGACCGGACCACCAATGAGCACCCATTCCTCTACTGACCCCGAGCCACGATGCTCTACCGGCAAATCGATGCGCTCTGCTATCATGCCTCCATTCGACCCAGAGGGTCTCCGCGGTGTGTTGCGGTGAATTGGCCCCAGCTTGGCGCCGAGGGCATCATTCATCCGTGGTACCAAGATCCCCTAGCGCCGAACCGGGGAATTTCTTTACTCCAGACTGTCCGTAACACCAGCCGTGAGGAAGTTTGTCCTGTGAGGTTATCCCGAAGCCGTCCAGGGTGCAAAAACCGCTCGCCGCGATGCCAGTTTCTGTAATCACCACCCAGGCGCGCTGCGAGACCTCCTGAAGGCCGACGATGTCCCAGGCGCAGCTGCTCAGGAAACGCACAAGGCGATGGGCTCGTTCTATGCTAGGCCTGTTGATATTCCACGTGGTGAATCGCATAACCTTCTCAGGAGTGTCCGACATAAGGATCTTCTTCCTCTAAATCTGTGGCCTAGTCCCAGAGAAGCCACTTCTCGCCGCGAACCATCGATTCTCCGCACTTGGGGCACGGTCCGAGATCACGCCACGTCCTAACCGCATGCTCCTGGTTCTTCGGACACAACGGTTCGCTTTGTTCGAACCCACTTTCGTGCGGTGAAGGCGGGAACTCCGCCGTGACCACATCGTACAGCTCCTCGCAGGTCTCGCAGAGTATCGTCGATACACGACTTCTGAACATATCTCACCTGCTCTTAGTAAGCCCCAAAGACGTCACAACGCATCCGCTATGTGGTAAAGCAGTCGCACAACGAGGTCTGAACTCTAGATCAGGATCCAGAGGTGGTTAGAGTTTCGGCGGGGATCAGGACGCGGGCGGTCTTCACATCCAGTAGGCCGAGGGGCATCAGACGCAGGGCGGGCAGGAAGTCACAAGTCAGGAACAGGAGCGTATAGAGGATGTCGTGGAACTCGTAGCCTGCGTCAGCTACTTTGCTAGAGAGATGCTCGTTTCGTCGAGCCACCTCGTTAAAGGGGAGGTCGGCCATCATGCCGGAGATGGGCAGTGGAAGCTCGTAGACAACCTTTCCCGCCTGCACGACGACGATGCCCCCGTCGAGATCCCGTACACGCTGGGCGGCTTGAGCCATGGCCTCTGGGCGTTTCCCTAATACCAGGAGTTGGGTGGTCGTATTGTAGGTGCTCGCTAGAGCATCCAGGTCTCTGGCAAACCCGGAGACGAGCGACCGGGAGATCCAGACTCCCTCCCGGTCGATGAGCGCGGCGTGCAATATCCCCACTTGATCCTCAAGATCGACCCACCCCTCCTTTACGCGGCCCTGAATATTTCGAGCCGACGTGATGACGGTAGAGCGCAAGTGTATTACGGGTAGGTCAATCGAAGGCCCTGACCCCCTGAGCGGGTAGAGACCAGGGTCGGCAAGGTTAAGGTGATCACTGAAGCGCGGGCGGCTCCTGTAATCATCCCAGTCTATGGTGGGGAGCGGTGTAACGAGCTTACCCTTCTCGGCCACTACCCCCCCGCAGGCGATGACGGTCTCGGGGCAGAACGAGACGAGGTCGGGTAGCAGGAGGATGTCGGCCTGCCGGCCAACCGCGATGCCGCCCAATCTATGGTCCAGGCGCAGTAACGTCGCCGGGTTGATCGTCACCATCTGGAGAGCCTGCATCGGGGGGACACCGCACGCGACGGCAGTGCGGAGTAAGCCGTCGACCAGACCTTGTTCGGCGATATACTCCGGGGCTGGCCCGTCTGTCGTCATAATGAGGCGGTGCGAGCTTACCCCATCCTCAGTCACCACGCGCAAGAGTTCGGGTATATCGCGGCGGAGCGAGCTGCCCCGCAGCATCGTCCAGAGCCCAAGACGCAGCCGATTCAGTACCTCCCCTTTGGTGATTGCCTCATGGTCGGCGTCTATGCCGGCCGCCACCACCTCACCGAGCCGTGCCTCGGACGCCCCGCCAGTGTGGCCATCGGCCATCTTCCCCTCGACCTTCGCAGCGGAGATCCCGGCGAGCAACGCAGGGTCCCCAGCGGCTAGAGCCGGCCACCGTGTGATCTCCGCCGTACCTACAACGTCGTCGCGCTTGAGCAGGCCCTTGATCTTGTCCAAGCTGAACATCTCGTCCTCGCCGGGAAAGACGGCCTGCGAAATCAGACGCGCTACCCAGAGATAGGTGAGCGGCAGCTCCTTTAGAGCGTCCGCCAGCGCCGCGAACTGGTCCGGACCCATCTGCATGTAGAAGAAGAGGTTGTCGGCGACGAGCGTGGTGGTGCCCAGAGGAAGGATCCCCTCGGCAACGGTCACGGGATTGTAGAGGACCCACGGATGGTAATGTGCGTCGATATACCCCGGAGCGACGATCATTCCGCCTGCATCGATCACCTCTGTTCGAGAGCTGATAGCATGCTCGCTCTTCCCAACGTAGGCTATGTGTCCGTCCACGACAGCGACGTTGCCTTCGAGCAACTCACCGGAGTAGACGTTCGCGATCGTCCCGCCCCGGACGAAGAGGTCAGCGGGGTGCTCACCGCGCGCGACCTTGAGCAACCGTCTCTGCTCTTCCATCCCTACCTGCATCTATCTGGCCCGGTAGCTTACGACGTCGCCGTCGAAGCGCTCGGCGCGGCCCTCCTGAACAAGGTACTCGAGGTGAGCAAGAGTCTCGGCCAGCGCGAAACGGAGTTGGTGGTCTGAGAGTTCCTCTGGAAAGACCTGGCGAGCGATCTCGAAAGGCGTCGCCGGCTCCCCGCCGAACGTAGAGTGCATGAGCGAGAGCCGCTCTTCGTGGTGCATGAGAAGCTCGTTTATGCGACCGTCGAGGTCGTGGAAGAGCGGCCCGTGCCCCGGAAGTACCAGTTCCACGTCGAGCCCCCGCAGCCCCTTCAAGGAGTCCAGGTAGCGTTCGAGAGGGTGTGCGGCTGTGTAGGTCCACAAGCCTATGTTCGGAGTGATGTGGAGCAGCAAGTGGTCGCCGGCGAAGAGGAGCCCCCGGCGCTGGTCGTGCAGTATGAAGTGGTAGTCCGAGTGCCCGGGCGTGTGGATCACGCGCGCCTTATGATCTCCCACCAGAATCTCGTCTCCGGGATGCAGAGCCTCGATCTGCTCTGGTACCCGCACGCCAAGCCTCGTGGTGCCGGCCGTTGCCTCTGCGGTTCGCTCGTCCATGCCGTACCGGATCAAGAACTCCATTAAGGATTCCGTACCGCGCGTCGGGTCCCAGACGTGCCAGGCGTTCTCGATCTCCCCGGAGAGCATCCGCACCGGCGCTCCAGAGCGCTCCTCCAGCCAGCGGGTGAGACCGATGTGGTCAGGGTGCAGGTGCGTCACGATGATCTGGGCGATGTCGCTCTCCAGGTCAAGCCTAATCTCGGCGGCGCCGAACTCCCAGGCCTCTCGCGCCGGCGGGTAGTCGAAGCCGGGATCTATAATCGTCCACCCGTCCACACCGGGCAAGAGGTAAGACGCAATGAACTTTAACGGGAAAGGCACCGGTAGCTTGAATTGGTACACGCCATCAACGATTTGTGAGATCTCGCCAATAGGCTGTGTGCCGAGGGGGGAGGGAGGAACTTCTCCGTTCACCCTACGTGACTGGGGCAGTCGCCTTCCGTCAGGAGAGAGCATCTGCTAGCGGAAGGCCGGTATGATGGTCAGGGCCTGGCCCCGAATCATAGTATGCACCTCGTCCGTGTCCTCGTAGGTTCTCACGCTCTCCAGGCTATTGGGGCTTTTGGCGTGCCGGATCACGGGGTACTCTAGCATGATGCCGTTGCCGCCGAGGATGGTACGTGCCTCACGTGCGATCTCTATAGCCTCCCTGACGTTGTTGAGCTTGCCGAAGGATATATGCTCAGGGCGCACCCACCCCTCGTCTTTCAACCTCCCTATGTGCTGCGCGATCATGGTGTCCTTGTTTATCTCCAGCATCATGTCGACCAGCTTCTCCTGCGAAAGTTGGAAAGAGGCGCTGGGCTTACCGAACTGCTCGCGGTTGTTCGAGTACTCGAGTGCGCACTCGTAGCAATCCCTCGCCGCCCCTACTGCTCCCCAGATGATACCAGTGAGAACTTTTCCTGCCCCGCTAGTATCTAGAGCATGCTCCTATAGCGGGACCGGTGGAATACCGCAATCAGTTAGTTTCACCAAAATTTACGGCTCTTCATCCGTGCCCTGTCCCAAGAGCCCGGCGAGCACTACGCCCGCAAAGATCGCCCAGAAAGCCGAGTTGATGCCCAGTATGGTCAGGTCGGAGGCTCCTATCAGCAGTGCGATCCCGGCGGCGAGGGTGTGACTAGTCTGTCCGACGGAGAGCCGGAATGATTGCAGGATAATTGGCAGCAGCGCCAGACCGGCCACGACAGAGATCAGGGCCATCGGGAGCGCCTGGATGAGGGAGATGACCGTCGCACCTGCCAGACCGAAGGCCACGAAGAGCAGGCCCTGCACGACCGTGGCGACGTAGCGGTTCTCGGGAGCCCGATGCGACTCGGGGCTTGCGCAGATAGCTGTCATCGGTGCGGCTATGTTCAGCCCATGACCGCTGAGAGGGGCGGTCAGCATCGAGCCGATCCCGCTGAAGATCGTGATCGCGTTGACTGGCGGCTCGTAACCGTTTGCCCAGAGTATGCCGACGCCCGGAGCGTTCTGGGTAGCGACCGCGAGCAGGGTCAGCGGCACCGCTATGGAGACGACCGCCCCTGGATCGAACGAGGGCCAGATTAGCACCGGCTGCGAGAGGGAGAGATAAGCCTCGCCTGCGTCGAACTGGCTGCCGAAGAAAGCAACGGCCAGTCCTACGAGGAGTGCGAGCAGGGCAGGCGGCAGCTTCTGCACGAACCGGAAGCTCACGAGGTAAGCTGCGACCATGGAGCCGACCAAGAGCGGCTGCCCAGGGAGAAGGGCGAACACCTCTATGCCGAACCGAAGCAGTATCCCCGCGAGCGTCCCCATGATGACCTCGTTCGGTACACGCTCCATCACGCTGTCGAAGAGCCCGGAGACGCCAATCAAAAGTACCAGCGCGCCGGAGACAAGAAAGGCTCCCACCGCCTCGGACAAAGAATACTCGTCGAGTACCGTCACGAGAAGGGCGCTGCCGGCGATCGGATACGCGCCACAGATAGGCTCACGGTAGAGAAAGGCCAGCAACAAGCTGAGAAGACCACCCCCCACGAATATAGCAAAGAACCAGGAGTTGATGACGTCGTCCGGGTACCCACCGTTCGTGGCGGCCTGGTAGACGAGTAACGCAGGTCCCGTAGCGCCGAGTAGGAAAGCTACAAAGCCCGCCCCCAAGGTGGAGACCGTCGCGTACCTGAGCGAATCTCGCAGGTTGTGCCCGATCTCCTTGGGCGGCTCTGGACCCGTGGGGCGTATCAAGGCAACTTCTCTCCGGGATGACTCATAACCAGCCCTCCTACACGAGACACCGTATAAAGGGTTTGCTCACCGTTCTCCGATCAGTAGAGGGCAGAGATAGTAGGCGAGGCTACTCTGCTCCCGCAAGACGGATCGGCTCAGTCGAGAGAGGTTACGCGCCAGCGCAAAGGTAGGCCAGCACCGCACGTTTGCACGCCTCGCGGTGCTCGGAGTGAGACTTACGCCAGTTCCTGTCCTGTATCCACTGGATAAACATCCCGTCCACCATTGCCCGGACGATCGTAGCCGCCTCTCCGGGGTCCCTCTTCGCGAAGACTCCTTCCTCCTGGCCCGACCTTACAACCTCGGCATAGAGGCCATTACAAATCTCGTGAAAGGTAGAGCCAACATCCGCGAACCTGTCATTGCGTGCCGCGTAACCTAGGAAGTCGAAGAACACAAGGTAGAACATGAGGTTAGACGTCGGACCAACGAAGATAGCGTCGAGCATCGCCGAGACTTTATCCTCCACAGTCCTGGACTCGGCAATAGCCTCCCGTATGCGCTGCGCCACGCGAGCTAGCACCCAACGCATGGTCAGTAGGATCAGGTTCTCCTTCGAGTCGAAGTAGTAGGGGAGTATGGCCTTGCTCACCCCGGCCTCGTCCGCCACGTCCTGCAATGAGAGGTGGTTAATCCCCTTCTCGCCCATCACCTTGTAGGCGCTCCGTATAAGGTGCGCCTGTTTCGGAGGCAGAACTTCTTCCAGGTTCGAATGGATCAAAGTATCGCTCTCCGTCAAACGGCTTAACCCTTCTAACTAACCACCATAATTGTCGGGGAAGTTCCCCGACAATTATGGCGCTACGCACTGCGGTGCTCAGTCCTACTAACTAGTCCTTTAGGTGCATTCTACATAAAGGAGCAAGCTGTTACACCGCCTTGCTAAACTCCGGTTTCCGCTTCTCCAGGAACGCCTGAAGCCCCTCCTGACCGTCCTCGCTGCGGAATAATACCTCGACCAGCTCCCTCTCTAGTCTCAGGCCATCCTCCAGAGTCTTCTCCTTACCCTGATGAACCGACAACTTGATAGACCCTATAGCCTTAGCCGCACCAGTAGCCAAAGAGTTAGCATACTTGGTAGTCTCCTCGACCAGCTGTCCGGTAGAGAAGAGGCGGTCGAGGATGCCGAGTTCGTAGGCCTCGACCGGGGATAGTGTTCTTCCCGTAACCATGAGGTCCAGGGCTTTATTCCACCCTATAAGGCGGACGAGACGCTGGGTGCCCCCGTTGCCGGGGAGCAGGCCCAGAGTGGACTCAGGAACCCCCAGATAGTACTCTCCTTCGGTGCCGAAGCGTAGGTCGCAAGCCAGCGCCATCTCTAGACCTCCGCCTAGGGCGTTGGCTCCTATCTGGGCGATGAATATCTTGGGTATCTCGGCGATTCTGCCGAGGCTCCGGTGTGCGAGCCGGATCATGTCCATATTCTTCTCTGTCGGGTTCTCATTGAACGCCTTCACATCTGCCCCGGCGGAGAAGAACCTGTCGATCGCGCTGCGCAGGACGACGACGCGCGCACCTTCGTCGTCAGCAGCGGACTGTATACAGCCACCCAACTCCTCCATAAAGGAGTAGTCGTAGCTGTTCGCTGGAGGATGGTTGAGGGTTATATACCCTATGCTTTCTTCTCTGGTGTACTCTACCGCCATACTTCTCCTCCCTATTGGATGCCCGCTCCCTCGTCTCCCGCGATATCCAGGTCTCCGACGACCACCGACTTCGACTCGAGGTAGTGCTCGAGCGCCTCCGGCCCGTGCTCGCGCCCGATGCCGGACTCCTTCACGCCACCAAAGGGCAGCTCGTCGTAGCCATAGTGGATCTGGTTGACCCAAGTCATACCGGACTCTATCTCCTGGGCGGCCTTATGGATGTACTGGACGTTGTACGTCCAGATGGACGAGCCAAGGCCAAAGTTCGAGTCGTTCGCCATGCGGATCGCCTCGTTGATGTTCCTGACCTTGAAGACCGGCAACAGCGGGCCGAACGTCTCCTCCCGCACCACGCGGCTGTCGTGCGGCGCGTTCTCGATCACGGTCGGAGCGAAGAAGAAGCCTTTGTCTCCGTTCGTCTCCCCCTCATAAGCTACCCCGGCCCCCTTATCAACCGCATCCTCTAGCTGACTCCCGAGCTCGTCCCTTTGCCGCGCTGTGTTGAGGGGACCCATGCGGACCTTGGGCCTCTCCGCCTTCGTCATCCCGTCACCGAGCTCGTAGCGGGATACTCGCTTCACGAGGCTCTCCATGAACTCGTCGTAGACCTCCTCGAAGACGTAGATCCGTTTAGCGGCGAGGCAAGCCTGGCCCGCATTGAAGAACCGTCCTATGTTCACGCCCTTGACGGCGTTGTCCACGTTGGCGTCAGGGCAGACGATAACGGGGTCCGAGCCGCCGAGCTCGAGCGTAATCCGCTTGAACTGCGGGCCGGCGATCTCCATGACCCTACGGCCCGTGTTGGTGCTGCCCGTGAGTGCCACTCGGCTTACGTCGGGATGCCCGATCAACGCCTCCCCCAATTCCCTGCCGGGACCCGTGATGACGTTCAGCACCCCGGGCGGTAGACCTGCCTCATTCATCAGCTCCCCGATTCGCAGGGTGGCAAGCGGGGTAGTGGCCGCAGGCTTCACGACGATGGTGTTACCGGCAGCCAATGCCGGCCCGACCTTCGTCCCCATGAGCGTAAGGGGGAAGTTGTACGGCACGAGGCCGGCGACGACCCCCACCGGCCGCTTTATGACCATTCCATAGCTGGTCCCCAAGGTAGACGGCAGCGTGGTGTATGCGCCCCGGATCTTGCTCGCCAGGTCCGCGTAGAAGTCCATGCCGTGCAAGAAGTGATGGAGCTCTCCCATGGCCTCCATCATGGGCTTGCCCTGCTCCCGCACCAGAAGCTCGGCGACCTCTTTGTCGTTCTCCTTGACTGCGGCTATACCCGTGCGCATGAGCTGCGCCCGCTCGTCGGGGTCCTTGCCGGACCACTCCTTGGACGCTCTCTTAGCGGCGGAGACCGCCGCGTCTACGTCCTCGCGTCCGCCCTTCGGGACGGTGTCGAAGGTCTCCTCCGTTGCCGGGTTGACGACCTCCATCTCCTCGCCGGTCTTTGCTCCTACCTTCTCGCCGTCAACTAGTATCTGCGCCACGTTTACCCGTCTCCTTTCCCAACATCGCTTGCCAAATGCCCGGCACGGTCCATGTACCGCAGCCGGAGCGCCTGGTACTCGTGAGCGGCCTCCTTCATCCGCTCGAAAGCCGCCTCCGTGAGGTCCTTCCTGACCTGCGCGGGAACCCCGGCTGCCAATACTTCAGGCGGTATGTCGTCATCTTGCCTGACCACGCTCCCCGCGGCCAACATCGCCCGTTCTCCCACCCGAGCCCGGTTGAGGACGATACTACCCATCCCAACGAGTGCCCCGTCCCCGATCGTGCAGGCCTCTATCATACAGAGGTGGCCGACGGTGACGTTCGAGCCGAGCGTAGTCGGTACGTCCACCGCCGTGTGCAGCACGGAGTTGTCTTGAATGCTGCTCCCCTCCCCCACCACGATCCTGTTAAAGTCACCCCTTAGCACCGCCCCGAACCAGACGCTTGCCCGTTCTTCGACGACCACGTCTCCGATAAGCACTGCGGTGGGAGCTATAAAGGCGCCGGGTGCTACCTGGGGTTCCTTGCCATCGATGGGTATTAAATGAGCCACTTGCTACCTCCCCTCGAACGACGGCGTGCGTCGCTCTCGAGCGGCCCGCACCCCTTCTTTGTGATCTTCGGTACGGATCAGCAGGCTTTGCGCCAAAGTCTCCGCGAAGAGTCCGTTCTCTAGGTCTGTACTGGCCGCGAGAGTAAGGAGCCGTTTGGCCAAACCGTATGTCTGCGGGGCACGCTTGAAGATCTGATCGAGCTGCGCACGAGCCTCGTCCAGCAACGCATCATGCGAAACCACGCGAGTGACCAAGCCGTACCTGAAAGCTTCGTCCGCGCTGATCTCCTCGCTGCCCAGCAATATGTCCCTGGCCCGGCCCAGACCTACCAGCTTCACCAGGCGCACACACCCCCCGTGGCTCGGGATCAGACCGATCCTCCCCTCCCGCAATAGAAAGCGAGCGTTCCCCGAAGCGATCCTCAGGTCGCAGGCCAGAGCAAGCTGGGTTCCCGCGCCGGTGGCGAGGCCGTTTATCGCGGAGACGACCGGCTTCTCGATTCGCTCAATGGAAGAAATGAGCTGGGTTAGTTTGTGGCTGTGGGCGCGGAACTCCCGTTGGTCCCAATCCTGCTCGAAGCGAGAGAGGTCTCCTCCCGCAGAGAAGGCCTCCCCCCTGCCGGTAAGGAGCACCGCACGCATTTCCGGAGAGACCGCTGCCTCCTGAAAAACTTCGTAAAGCTCGGTCTGCAATTTCTCGTTCAGGGCGTTGCGCTGGTCGGGCCGGTCGAGCTCTACGAGCAGTACCTTGTTCTCTAAATTGACCCTTATACCCGAGTACGAATTCATTTGCGGATGAGCTCGAACGGGCTGTGGCAGTCGAGACACATGTACTGCGAAACCATCAGGTGCGAGCCCCAAGCAGCGACCCGCTCTACGTTATCGGAGTCACACCAAGGGCAGATCACGCGCTTTTGGCCGTCGGTTTCTCCAGGCGGCGTTGTAGCTGGTTCCATTCGCTCCATGGCAGGTTTCCGTACTCCCATCTCTGTTCGCTCTCGTTCCACTCCGCCGGGACCTGGATACCGACCTCCTGCAACACCGGCACCACCCGCCCCAGGTAAGTCTGCCTCATCTGTTCGCCGCCCATGCTGACGAGCCCCTCAACCTTGAGGATCTCCAATCCTGCTTCGTCCGGAGGCCCGAACCAGCAGAGCATCTCCGGGAAGAGCTCATCCACCCTGTGTTGCAACAGCTCCCGGCCCCGCTCGGAGGAGGTTATCTGGCGCACTAGGCCCGCGGCATACGCCGAAGTCAGCCGCTCCTCCTCGAGGATCCGCCGCGCCCTCCTCGCGAGGGCTTCGTAGCCGGAATCGACCACGGCCTCGAGCACCGTGCTAATGGCAGGGCTGATCAAGGCCAGCGCGGCTACTACGTTCGACCAGCTCGGGAACGGATCGTCGAGGAAGCTCACGGAGTAGCGGCGTGCCTGATCCTCCATCTCTCCTTGCGAAGCGGTCGGAGGGGTTGGCCAAGGCAGTTCCTCGAGCAGGGGATAGATGGCCCGGGAGCGGCCCAGCGTATCTTGCGATATGGCGGCGCAGGCGACGGCGGATTCCAGGAGCGGACCTGCATCGGCCCACTCGGAGACTCGCCGGCCTAGGAAGAACTCGTTGTCGCCAATGACGGCGATCAGGTTCACCAATGCGGCCAGAGCATCGTCGTTATCTACGGAGAATTCTTCCCTCGCGCTCCGGGGCGGCGCAACTTCCTCGGTTCCTTCTACCCTATTACCGCTAGCCTCGCTCATGCCGACGTCTCCACCTCTGCTTCTTTCTTCATCACCCAATGAATCTCCCGCTCGGGCACCAGCACGAGCTCGACCCACTCCTCTCCGAACCGCTCGATCACGAGTCTTTTCGCCTCCTCGTCATCCGCCGCCTGGAGGTTCCCCTTGTGCTCCACGGGCTCACTGTACTCGGTCCGCCCGAAAACCAGGTAGTCGTGCATTCACAGACCTCCTACTCGGGACGAATGACGCTGACCAGCGCCTTGCTGGGGACCACGAACATCTGCTGCCAGCGCCACTCATCGTACATGAGGTCGGCATAGACCTCCGCATCGTTGGGGTCGGCCGCCCGCACGCTGCCGTTGTGCCTCAAGGGCTGGTCGGGTCGAGCGGTGAAGACCTCGTAGTTCTCCACGGGCCGCATCACACCACCCCCACGTTGCGCAGCTGGATCAGGCCTCGCTTGCTGATGTTCTTGCGGGACCAGGAGTCCCATACCTCCTCTATCTTCACGTCCTCAATGCCGTCCATCCCCAAGAGACGGTCCATTATGTCCTCTTGGATCATGTCCGTCGCCGGGCACCCCATACAGGTGTACGTTAGCTTTATCTTCGCCGTGGAACCCTCGACCTCTATCCCCCGGATCAAACCGAGGTCCACGAGGCTGATCGGGTACTCCGGGTCGAGGACCTCCTTCAGAGCCTCCCGCACGTCTTCTACCGCGCTCATCTCTCCCTTTCCGTTGCGAAGGACCAGCCGGCGCCGACGCCGGCTGGTCGCCTTAATCTTCGGCGCTAGCTCTTCAGGCCGTTGTAAAGCTCCTTGTAGCCGCGCTGGAGGTGCTCGACGAACTCCTCGTTCGCCGGCCCCCGCTCCCTCCAGCGCTCGAGCACATCATCCCAGCTCATGGCCCCCTCCTCGAACGCCCAGCGCTTCTCCTCGGCGTCGAACCTCGCCGGGAACGGGCAGTCTATGACGTATTCGTCCTTCTCCTCGTCGTAGTGGGCCGGCACGTCGAGCCCCAGGGACTCGGCCAGAGGCACCGTCGAAGACATCCACGTCTGCCGCAGCTGATCGTTCGTCGAACCCTTGTAACCGTACTCGATCTGCTCGTTGTGCCTCTTCATTCCGTCCGGGAGCCCAAACCACTCCAGCGTCAGCACGAACATCCAGTCGAGCGCCTGCTGCACCTCTTGCTTTTTATCGGGGTCCCGGCTCAGAACCCGCATCCACTTCTCTCCGTGCCTGAGGTGGAAGTTCTCCTCCCGGTCTACCTTCACGAGCGCTCGCTTCCACGGCCCGTAGCTGCTGTTACTGTGGATGTCGCTCAGGAGCACGAACCCGGCCCTATCGTAGAGACCGTTTGCCACCACCAGCTCCGTGAAGCCCTCCAGTGGAACATCGAAGGCGTAAGGGTGCTTAAACTGCTTGGGGCTTCGCCCGTAGATGAGCTCATCGGTATCTACCCCAAGGTCCCGTAGCATCCTGTAGGCGATGTGCGCATGCCCCAGCTCATCCTGCACGATCCCCATGACCGTGATGTAGTTGTTGACGCTGGGAAGCGTAGAGAAATCCCGCACCGCCCGCATGTAGGCCGGCGCACTTATGAGCTCCGTATCCGCCGAGACGATAAGGGTCCTCTTGAGCCCCTCGATGTATCTCTCGGTTGCTTGGGCAGAATCCTCTATTAGTTTGCCGCTCTTGATCCTATCCAGAAGGATTTCTTCAGTCACTGCCATCACGCTTCCTCCCTTTCCTAGCCCTCTGCCCTCATAATATAACTGTACGGTCAGTCAAAGTCAAACTCAGGTTGGTTGTATCGCTGGTTCAAGATCCACTTCGACAGCCCCTTTTACCTCCTATTTGCGTCTAGCTTGTATACCCGCTTGGCGTTCTTACGTAGCATCAGTTCGATAGTTTCGGATTTGAGCCCGAGTTCGAAGAGGTTAAGGGTGTTGGCTCTGTTTCTTGGACGCCGGCCGGCCTGAGCCGAAGATCATCTTTTGAGCTAACCGCTCGTGAAGTTCTAGTAGAAGTGTGCTTCTTACTGGACCAGCTCGTCCTCTTGCTGGGGCATCTCTACCCCGTACTCCGGGTCGCGTAGCTTGAAGCGCTGTATCTTACCCGTGACAGTCTTGGGCAGCTCGTCAACCACGGTTACGAAGTGGGGGTAATGGTAGCGCTTGAGCCTCTCCTTGCACCAGTTCTGGAGTTCCGCGACGAGGTCCTCTGTGCCCTCGTACCCTTCACGCAGGATGACGAACGCTTTTACACGGGTCAGGCCTTCTACGGGAACCCCGACCGCCGCCGCCTCTACAACGGCGGGGTGTTCTCCGAGCGTGTTCTCCACCTCGACCGGGGAGACCCAGAGGCCGCTGACCTTGATCATGTCGTCCGAGCGCCCCTCATACCAGTAGAAACCGTCCTCGTCCACCCGGTACCAGTCTCCGGTGAAGATCCACTCACCCTTCATCGTCGCCTTGGTCTTCTCGTGGCTGCGCCAGTAGTATGCCGCAGCGCTGTCGCCCTTGACCGAGAGGTAGCCTGCCTCTCCGGGCTCTACGGGGTAGCCCTCCTCGTTCAGTATCCGGGCCTCATAGCCAGGCACAGGCCTGCCGCTAGCTCCGGGCTTGAGTGCGTCCGGGGTATTGGAGACGAAGATGTGGAGCATCTCCGTGCTTCCGATACCGTCCAGAATCGTCACTCCGAACATATCCTTCCAGCGATTCCAGACCCTGGGAGGCAACGCCTCGGCCGCTGAGGCGCAGAGGCGGACGAACGAGAGATCGTAGTCCGCCGCTCTCTCGTAATTGAGGATCGCGTTGTAGAGGGTGGGCACCGTGAAGAACAGGGTGGGCTCGTACTGCTTGATGGTCTCCAATACCGCCTCCGGCGTGGGCTTGCCGGGGTAGAGGACGGTCGAGGCTCCCGCCCAGTACGGGAAGGAGATGCCGTTCCCCAAGCCGTAGGCGTGGAAGAGCTTCGACGCCGAGAACACCGTGTCGGCGTCGGTTATCTCGAGTATGTGGCGTGCATAGGTCTCGCAGGTGTAGTTCATGTCGTGTTGCAGGTGAACCGCTGCCTTTGGCTTGCCGGTGCTACCCGAGCTGTAGAGCCAGAAGGCTGGGTCGTCCTTGTGGGTGTTCGCCGGTGCTAGCTCGTCCTCCCCAGAGTCCAGCAAGTCTTCGAGGGTCCGCACCCCTTCAGCCCTACCGTTGGTCAGGATGAGCTTCACCGGTTCGGCGTACCCATCCAGCGCCTTTTGGATCTTCTCGTAGTGCTGCAGGTCGGTAATGATGGCGTGGGCGCGGCTATTTTCGACGAAGAAGCGGTAGTCGCCGGCTCCGAGAAGGGTGTTGACCGGGATCGGAACCGCGCCGATCCGGATGGCGGCGAAGAACGCTGTAGGGAAAGAGGGCGTGTCGTTAAGCACGAGCAGGATCCTATCTTCCTGCCTCACCCCTAGCTCTCTAAGGGCGTGCCCAAACCTGTTGATGCGGCGGGCGAGCTCCCCATACGTCACCTGCTCATCGCCGTAGTAGATAACTACTTTGCCTTGACGACCGGCCTCCAGGTTCCGGTCGACTATCAGGCTCGAGTTGTACCAGTCAGGTACCGTGATCATTTACCTCACCTCTCAGACGTTGATCTGTAGCCTCCAAGCTCCTGGGTAGCGTTCTCAGGGTCGGCCGCCACAGGCCTCTTGACCACAACCGACTTCGTCTCCGTGTAGAAATCTAGAGCCTCGATGCCGTGCTCCTTGCCGTAACCGCTCTGCTTCCAGCCGCCGAATGGCAACTCGTCGTAGACGAGTTGGGGGGAGTTGATCCAGGTGTAACCAGCCTCGATCCTCTGCGCGGCCTCCGAGGCCCGGTCCAGATCCCGCGTCCATATAGAGGACCCGAGTCCGTAGATGTGGCCGTTGGCCCTCTGTAGGGCCTCTTCCATGTCCCGCACCCGCCAGATGGGGAGCGCGGGGCCGAAGACCTCCTCTGTAGCCACCTTTGACTCATGTGAAGGCTCCAGCAGTAGCGTCGGTTCGTAGAAGTTGCCCTCGGAGAGCCCGTCACCTTCAGGCCGCTTGGCCCCGTGCAGCACCTCTGCTCCCGAGTCCACAGCGTCCACGACCTGCTCCTCGAGCAGATCCCGCTGCCCCTCGGTGTGCAGCGGTCCCAGTACGACCCCCTTCTCCGTGCCCGGACCGACCTTGAGCCTCCGGACCTTGGGCGCGAGCTTCTCGATAAAGGCGTCAGCCACGCTCTCGAAGACATAGAGGCGCTTGATGGCCAGACAGGCCTGCCCGCAGTTGAAAAACCGTCCCACGCTCGCCGCGCTCGCCGCCTTGTCCAGGTTGGCGTCGTCGCAGACGATCATGGGGTCCGAGCCGCCGAGCTCTAAAGTAGTGCGCTTGAGGTCGTTCGCCGCCAGAGCCATGAGCCTCTTGCCGACCGGAGTGGAACCCGTAAAGGCTATCTTTCGCACCAAAGGATGCTCTACTAGGGCTTGCCCCGCATCTACACCCCTGCCGCTGATCACATTGAATACCCCGGCGGGTATACCAGCCCTGTGCATGATCTCCGCGATCCGCAAAGTGGTGAGCGGGGTGGTCTCTGCCGGCTTGGCGACCACCGTGTTGCCGGTGATAAGGGCCGGACCGAGCTTGTTCCCGAGGAGCGTGGTCGGGAAGTTCCAGGGCACGATGGCGCCTATAACCCCCAGAGGCCGCCTCACTATAAGGCCGTACGTTCCCTCGTCAAGGTCGGGCACGTAGCCGCCCCGGATATTCTTGGCGAGTCCCGCGTAATGCTCTAGGGTGTGGACGAAGCGTCGAATCTCAAGGCGCGCCTCGCGCAGGGGCTTGCCCTGCTCGGAGGTCAGCAGGGGTGCAAGCTCCTCGACGGCGGCCAGTACCGCCTCCGCCGCCGTCCGCAACATCTCGCCGCGCTTTGCAGCCGGGGTGTCCCGCCACGTCGGAAAGACCGCATAAGCGCTCAGCACCGCCTCATCCACCTCTGCCGTTCCTGCGAGAGGGGCAGTATCCACCTCCTCGCCGTTGGCCGGGTTCTTTATCGGTAGACGCTCCAGTTGGGAATAATCTACGTATTCGCCGTTGATGAACACTTCCGCCACAAGTACTCCTTTTTAGATGCCCAAGAGACTGTGCTGCGTTTCCTTGTCTTCGGCGAACTCGGGGGCGGCGCTCTCGTGCACGACCACCCCTTTGTTCATTATGTACACCCGATCAGCCACGGATAGGGCAAGGTTCAGGTTCTGCTCGACGAGCAGGATGGGTAGCGAGCGCTGCTTGAGCTCCCGGAGGATCTCGCCCACACGCTCCACCATTATCGGGGAGAGCCCCTCGGAAGGCTCGTCTAGCAGCAGAAGGTCTGGACCCCCTCTGAGAGCCCGGGCAATGGAGAGCATCTGCTGCTCTCCTCCGCTGAGCTGGTTCCCCGCGTTCCTCTCACGCTCCTTCAGCCTCGGGAAGAGCTCATACACCTCCTCCAGGGTCCATTGCTGCTCATCCTGCTGCTTACGCTGCGGCGGGAGCAACAGGTGCTCCCGGACGCTAAGGTTGGGGAAGATGCCCCTACCCTGGGGGACGAGACCGATGCCCCTCCGCGCCCGCTTGTAGGGTGGATCATTCTGTATTGGGGTGTCTTTAAACGTGACGCTCCCCTTGCTCGAGCGGACCAGCCCTACGATGGTGCGGATGGTGGTCGTCTTGCCTACGCCGTTCCTGCCCAGAAGGACGACGACCTCGCCGGAGGAGACGTTAAGAGAGACGCCGTGCAGCACGTGGCTGGGGCCGTAATGCGCGTGTAAGTCTTGCAAGCTAAGCACCTAAAGACTCCTCGCCGGCCTCTAACCCGAGAAATGCAGCCAGCACTTCTTTGTTCCCGCGAACCTCTTCCGGGTCTCCATCAGCGATAACCTCCCCGAAGTTGAGCACGATTATGCGGCGGGCGAGCGCCATGACCACGTCCATGTCGTGCTCGACGATGAGCAGGGTAAGGTCCTGGGGGAGGGCCTGGAGCATCGTCACCATCTCCCCCGTCTCCTTCGCCGACATCCCGGCCGTCGGCTCGTCGAGCAAGAGTATCTTAGGAGAGGTAGCCAGGGCGATTCCGAGCTCTAGCTGCCGTTGATCGCCGTAGGAGAGGTTCTTCGCCTTCGTCTCCGAGCGAGAGGCGAGGTGGACGCTGTTTAGCACCGCCTCCGTCTCGCGCCGGAGCTCTGGGTATCGGTCTATAGACCTGAACACCTTGAAGCGGATGCCCAGACGGCGCTGCACGGCCAGCCGGACGTTCTCGTAGACGGTACTCTCTGTAAAGAGAGAGTTCTTCTGGAACGTTCGCCCGAGACCACTCTCGCTCATCCTCTCGGGAGAGTACCGGGTCACGTCCTGGTCGCTGAGTCGGATTGTGCCCTCGTCAGGCATGATCTCCCCGCTGATAACGTTGAAGAGCGTGGTCTTCCCGGCCCCATTCGGGCCCACGAGCGCGATCCTCTCCCCGGCATCAACGGAGAAGCTCACATCCTGGGCGGCGGCTAAAGCGCCGAAGCGCTTCGTAACACCATCCAGCTCGAGCGCGCTCATCGTCGGACCATCTCCCAGGCTCTCTGCGCAGCGCCGGCTATCCCGTTGCGAGCGAAGAAGACGAAGAAGATGAACACGATTCCGGTTATCATCGTGGACTGATCGGTGTAGGTTTTAAGTACGCTCTCCAGAAGCCAGATGAGCGCCGCGCCGAGCATAGGTCCGATCAGGGTACCCGCTCCTCCCACTATCACCATGATCAGGGCCTCCGCCGATTGCGACCAGTGGAGTTCCTCGGGGGTGACGATCCCGTTGAAGTGGGCCCAGAGCGCGCCGGAGAGACCGGCAGCCGCCCCGGCTACTACGAACGATGTCAGCTTGTAGCTGTGGGTGTTGTAGCCGATCGCCCGCATCCTCTGCTCGTTCGAACCGATGCCGATGAGGATCCTGCCGTACGGGGAGCGCACGAGGGTCCGGAACAGCAGATAAGACAACACCGCGAGTAGTAGCACGAGGTAGAAGAAGGTCGTCCGATCGAATCTAAGCAGGGTGAACAGCTCTCCGCGAGTGATCCCGACGAGGCCGTTCGTCCCCCCGGTGAGCGAGACCCATTGCTGGGAGGCCACGAACACCAGCTGCGCGAGCGCCAGCGTGATCATAAGGAAGTAGATGCCGGTACTTCGCAGGGAGAGCACCCCGATGACCAACGCGAGAAGAAGAGACAGCACCAGCGCTACACCCAGCGTCAGCACGACGTTCGGGGCCACGTGAGTGGCGGCGAGGCCCGCGGCGTACGCCCCCACCCCGAAAAAGGCGGCGTGGCCCAAAGAGATGAGCTTCGGGAAGCCCATAAGGAAGCCGAGGCTAAGAGCGAATATAGAGAGAATTAGTATCTGTGTAAGTACGCTAACATGGTACCTGGAACCAACAAGCGGGACGACCGCGAGCAGCAAAGCGCCAGCGAGGACCGCGATGGTGCCCGCGTGCACCGAGACGAAGCCCCGCGTCTTTCGATCGGGCCTGGCCTGCGCGGTCACGATCAGGCATACCTCCTCTGGAACAGGCCCTGTGGCCTGACGAGTAACACGACCGCCATTACGAGGTAGATGATCACCGCGGCGAAGCTAGGGAAGTACGCCTGCCCGAGTATCTGGGTTATCCCGATGAGCAGGCTCGCCCAGAAAGCGCCGGTCAAGCTGCCCAAGCCCCCGACGACCACGATGATCAGCGTGAGGATGAGGATCTCGAAGTCCAGGCCCGAATACACGCCGAGGATCGGGGTGCCGATGAAACCGGCTAGCCCCGCGAGCGCCAGGCCGCTGACGAAGACCCCACCAAAGATGGCGGTTATGTTGAACCCCAAGGCCGAGACCATCTCCCGGTTCGAGACGCCCGCACGAATGATCGAACCTATACGCGTCCGTTCGAGCAGTAGATACAACGCCGCAGCTAATACTAGCCCGACGAAGATCACCATCAGGCGATAACTGGGTATCACCACGCCCAAGAATTCTGCAGATCCCGAGAAGAGACTTGGGTAACTCATCGACTGTATGGTGGTCCCAAATAACCACTCTGACGCGTCCTCGATTATGAGCGCAAGGCCGAAGGTCAGCAAAATCTGGTCGAGATGGTCGCGATTGTACATAGGCCTGAGCAGCGATATCTCGGTGATGAGCCCGAGCACGGCCACGATGCCCACGCTCACAGCAAGGGCCAGCCACCAGCTGCCGAGGTCGTCGACGAGCCCCACGCCCAAGAATCCGCCGACCAGGTAGAACGAGCCGTGAGAGAGGTTGATCACGTCCATCATTCCGAAGATCAAGGACAGGCCCGCGGCGAGGATGAAGAGCAAGAGACCGTACGCTAGACCGTTGAGCAGGTGGTTGGCCAAAGTCTGGATCTCGCTCATCTTGGCCTCCCAAACTCTACATACCAGAGCAGGCTACGCCTTACGATCCCGGATCCTGGACGTTCTCGATGGTGTCGATAACCACGTTCTCGATCGTCCCGTTCTGATCCTGCGCCTCGCGGATGTAGATGTTCTGGATCGGGTTGTGGTTCTCGTCTAGACTAAGCGGTCCGCGAGGACTCTGAAACTCCACACCCTCCATCGCCTCGACGAGCGCATCCGGGTCGGTATCGCCATCCGTAGCCTTCAGAGCCTCCCCGATGAGCCAGGCGGCGTCGTAGCCCTGTACCGCGTAGGTGCTGGGGTCGCGGTCGACCTGACTCCGGAAGTTCTCGATAAACGCCGTGTTCTCCGGATTGTCGATGCCGGACGCGTAGAACAGTCCTGTCCGGACACCGACCGCCGCATCCCCTTGCCCCCCGATCGTATCGGCCTCGACCATGTAACCCGAGCCGTAGAGCGGTACGCTCTCCTTCAACCCAGCCTCGGCGTACTGCCTGACGAAGCTCACGGCGTCCGTACCCGCGTAGAAGCTCCACTCCGCCTGCGGCCTAGCCTGATTGATGTTCGTTAGAAAGGTGCTGTAGTCGCTGTTGCCGAGCGGGGGATAGGCCTCGTCGACCACGTTACCGCCGGCCGCAGCGAAACCGTCCTTAAACCCACCAGCCTGCTCTTGCCCGGCGGCGTAGTCAGGCGCGGTCACGTAGACGTTCTGGATTCCGTTATCCACCAACCACTCACCCATCGGGTAGCTGACCTGCCAGCTGCTCGCCGAGGTTCTGAAGACGTACGGGATACCTCTCCGGGTAGCATCGTTGCCCGTCGCGTTGGAGATGACGAAGGGTATCTGGTCCTCAGTAATAAGGTCGATCACGCCGTAGGCGACGGCGGTGCTCACGGTCCCGGTCATGATCTCTACCTCGTCACGCTCGATGAGGGCCCGGGCCGCCTCAACGCCTACCTGCGGGTCCGCCTCCGTATCTTCCTGGAGAAGCTCGATCGTACGACCAGCGATCTCGTTGCCCTGCTCCTCGAAGTAGACGTTCATCCCGTCGGTGATATCTTCGCCGAGCTGGGCGTAAACGCCCGAGTAAGGGAGGATCACCCCTATCCTGATAGGGTCTTCCCCTCCTCCTTGGCCTCCTCCGCCCCCGCCGCAGCCGACGAGCAACAAAAAGGCCGCCAGTAACACCATCACCGCGGCAAATGGAAACCTTCGCAGAGTAGACACACGATTAGCTGGTCCCGCAACCAAGTTATCTTCCTTCCCCTAGATATTTCACCCATACATATTATCCCCTACTCGGCGAAGTCGTAACCCGCTTCACCCAGATTAAGTAGTTTAGATGAGCGCCCAAATTACTGTCAACCGAACGATCAGTCAAGGTTGCTCCCCAAGGGCAACACTCCTCCTCAGGAGTGGCGCGGGAAGGTAGGAGTCACCGTGCACATCTCGGAGGGCATTGAGGGCGCCCAGGATGCGTACAAGGCCGAGTTCGCCTGCCCAGGCAAGTGGGCCTTTGGGGTAGTTGGCACCGAGCTGCATCGCTCGGTCTATGTCGGGGGCGCTCGCCACTCCTTCTTCGAGCGCGAAGAAGGCCTCGTTGACGAGAGCGGCGATGGTGCGCAGCGCAGCGCCCCCAGGGAGATCGGGGGTCCACGCGGGCGTAAGACTGGCGGCGCGGATGGTGGCTTCCACTTGGTCCCGGATCTCCAGGTCTACGTCACCTATAAGCTCAACTACCGGAGAGCCGGGCGTAATGCGGCGGGCTCCCACCTCTGCCCCGGAGCCGGCCAGCATCGCCTCGTCTTTCAGGGCGAGTACTCTCAGTCCTTCACCGTCTGGCTCGACGCCCAAAGCCTGAGCCAGTTCCGGATCGCCAACCACCGTCAAACCCCTACTCGAGGTGTCAGACGGCGCCGACTCCTCCTCGTCTGCGGCACTCGTAGAGCTATTGTACTTGTAGAAGCCCTGACCAGTCTTCCGGCCCAGGAGCCCGGCTTCGACCATGGAGCGCTGGATAGGAGAAGGCCGGAAGCGAGGTTGGTAGTAGGAGCGCTCGTAAAGTGATTCAGAGACAGCGAGGTTGATGTCCATGCCTATAAGGTCCGCGAGCTGTAGGGGGCCCATGCGGAATCCTGCCCCTCGTATGGCTGCGTCTACCTGTTCCGGGTCTCCTCCGGCCTCGACGAGTCGGAGGGCTTCGAGGTAGAAGGGCCGGGCGACTCGGTTCACGACGAAGCCCGGCGTGTCGGAGACCTCAATCGGTGTCTTGCCCAACTGTTCCGTGGCCTCTATGGCCTTGTGTGTAGTCGACGGATCTGTCGCGGGAGCGGCGACAACCTCGACCAGGCGCATCGCTGGAACCGGGTTAAAGAAGTGCATGCCCACCACGCGTTCAGGGCGCTCTGTAGCCGAGGCGATGCGAGCGACGGAGAGCGAGGAGGTGTTCGTGGCGAGCACTGCGTCGTCGCGAACTATGCCTTCAAGGTCCGAGAAGACCTCTTGCTTGATCTCGAGATTCTCGACTATGGCCTCGATGACGAGTGGTACATCAGCACACGCTTCTAGCGAGGTAGCCGTCGAGATCCGGGCGAGCACCTCGGCGCGCCCTTCCTCGGAGAGCCTGCCCCTTTTCAGCCGGCGCTCTAGATCCTTCTCGATAGTCTCGCGCCCACGCGCGAGAGCGGCATCCTGAACGTCCACCATAAC